>JAQWIK010000022.1 GCA_029248915.1 Paracoccaceae bacterium
AGGGCGTACGCAAACGATCAGAAGAAGTGCTAGTAAAGTGTCCTGTGAGTATAGCTAATTATATTATGAACCAAAAGCGTGATTACGTGGCATTAATTGAGAAGAATTATGGATTATCCGTTCGCATAGAAGGAAATTTAAACTTAGTTAGCCCGGAGTATTCAATTGAAAAACTAAAATCTGCAACACGTATTTTAAATGAAAGTGAACCTGCTCTTGTTACAGCTGATGGGCTAATGGAACTATCAGAAGAAGAAAATGGGATAGAAGGTTCAAAAGATGAAGACGAAAAACCTAAAAAACGACGCAGGCGTCGTCGTAAGAAAAAGCCATTTTCCAGTGAAGACGACGTGAACTCAAAACAGGAATATTCTGAAGAACATCAGCTTCCTTCAGAAGCTAACCCAAATGAAGTTTCTTCTTCTGACGAAAATCTGTCAAACAATAGCACTGTTCCTCCTAAGAAAAAAAATAAAAGGGGGAACAGAAAAGAAGATGATATTCTTGAAGAGGCTAACAACACCGCAGATGAAAAAAATTCAGGCATTGAAGATAGCCAATTAAATCAAACAAATGCTGCGAATATAGCGACTTCTGAGAGTGTGGCTAAAGGAAAAAATATTGAAAAATTGCCTCAGGATGACAAAGAAAAAAAGAAACGATCACCCAAACGGCAAAAAGAAAACCAGGACATAGATAAGATTGACACTAAAGAACAAGAAAACGATGAAGAAAATTCGAAAAAAAAGCGTAAAGGTTGGTGGTCTTTGAAAAGTTAACTTCTTCAAAGTTCAATTATAAACACGTCCCAGCTATTTTCTTTATGGCTTTCTAGTATGCGATAACTCTGCTCATTACAAAAGTGGGGAACATCCACAATTGCTGCTGGGTCATCAGTTATTAATTTAATTTTTTCTTTTTGATTAATATTTTTAATTAACTTTCGTAATTTCAAGACTGGCAGGGGACAGAGTAGTCCTCTCGTGTCTAGCTCTATCAAGCTACTTCTCCTAAAATAAATAATCAGACCTTTAAAATACTTTAGTAACGCTAGATTAATATGTACAGCGTGACCTTTTTTCATTTCTAAAATAAGAAGACGATATGTTTGGAATCGATATAATTGATGCGAGTTTACTGCCTGCTCTCTTTGTGGCGCTTTTTGCAGGCTTAATCTCTTTCTTGAGTCCTTGCGTTCTCCCTATTGTTCCTCCTTACCTAGCTTATATGAGTGGCGTTGCTTTGACTGATGTTGATAATCAAAAAGGCCGCCAAAAAATTGTTTTGACGGCATTATTTTTTGTTTTGGGGTTATCAACTGTATTTGTCTTTTTGGGATTTTCTGCATCAGCAATTGGAGCGGTGTTTTTTGAATATCAAGCACTGTTAAATACGATAGCTGGCTTTGCGATTATGCTATTCGGTCTGCATTTTTTGGATATTTATCGTTTACATTTCTTGGACAGAGAGGCTCGTTTTGAAGTTGGCAATTACCAAGGAACAGCTTTTGGCTCATATGTTCTTGGCCTTGCTTTTGCTTTTGGTTGGACGCCCTGCATTGGCCCACAGTTGGGGGCTATTTTGAGCTTGGCTGCCTCAAATGGATCAATTGTAAAAGGCACTGTTCTTTTGGCTTTTTATGCAATTGGCTTAGGAATACCATTTTTAATTTTTGCGTTTTTTATTAATAGGCTTGATGGCGTTCTTAATTTTTTTAAACAGTACTTTGAGCTAATAGAACGAATAATGGGTCTATTGCTTTGGACAGTTGGTCTATTAATGTTAACGGGAGGTTTCTCTTCGATCTCTTTTTGGCTTTTGGAGACCTTTCCGAGCCTTGCTGTACTTGGATAAAACTAGGTATTTTCAACTCTTTTGAGTAAATCTGCTAATACTAAATCCCTGATCAATGATGCCAAGCTAATAGAGTTTAATTCGCGAGTTTCGTCTAATTGAGAAGCTAATTCGTTGACACTAATTTTTTTTCTATACGCTAATTTGCAAAACTCGTTCCAGAATTTATCCTCTAGGCTAACAGATGTTCGATGCCCTTTTAGGGTAAGCGATCGTTTTTTTGGTTTTGTTGACATATATTTTATCAGAAATGCGATTTTTGTTTAAAATATTTACTTGCGAAAACTATCAAGACTGACAATTTGTCCAGTTTCCGTATTTGCTTTTTTAATATCGTCGTCTTCCGAACTAAAAACTGCTGGTTCGTCATTGCTATCTTCTTCTTCGCTCGATTCAAATCTCAAGCCAAATTCTACCGAAGGGTCCACAAAAGTTAGAATAGCTTCATAAGGTATAACTAAGTGCTCTGGAGTGTCTCCAAAGTTTAAGGTAACCGAAAAACCATCATCTCTGACTTCCAGATCATCATACCAGTGTTGCATCACAACTGTTATTTCTGTCGGATACCGTTCTTTTAGCCAAGGAGCCATTTCGACTTCCGCATGATTTGTGTCAAAAGTTATGAAGAAGTGATGCTCTCCGGGTAATCCATTAATTTTCACATCTGCTAACACATCTTGGATCAGAGATCTCATGGCATTATGCATCAAATTTCCATAATCAATTTCATCTGCCATATTTTACTCCTAAAGCCCGTCGATAAAACCTTAAGTGATAAAGGTTTCTGCCTTGCCAAAAATTTTAAGTGTAGGCTTCTGTTGCCAGGTGCCTACGAACCCCGCCAAACCTAGCAAGAGGCTTGGACTTAGATTTCAGTATCTCCGACTGCTTACGCGGCCATTGCTACTGGAGCACGATTGTCATTTGCAATTGTACATATTGCGCCGATAACGGTGGCTTCCCGCCGAAACAAAGCTAACCCTTTTAGACGTCCGTCGATCCTATTTCGGCCCCAAAGAAAAAGTTTGGTGGAGCCGCAGGGTACCGCCCCCTGGTCCGATCCGCTTATTATGAGCGCGTTTATGTCCATAGTTCAAAAGAACATTTATTGTTTAAGCAAAAAACTCCCAAATTTAAAGATTTAAATCAAAAAAGTTAAAAATTTTTTACGGTGCGTCATTTTAACGTTTTTTCTTGTTTGAAAAACAAAACCGTGTATCCCGATCGCGGGTTAAGGTTAGGCTGTGAAAGTGGGAATATTTTTAAGTGACTATTTCACGTAATATTTTTTGGGTAGCATTCTTTGCGTCTATTTTGGTTTCCTGGTGGTGGCTCTATTCAATGAGCCTATCGATGAATATGGACTTGCTAGGACGTATGTCTATGGGTAACTCGACGTCTGGCATGGATATGCCTAAAGAGCCTATGGCTGGCATGGATATGCCCATGGATACTTCCATGACACATTTTTTGCCGCTCGCTGGTATGTGGGCAATAATGATGGCTGCGATGATGCTTCCCACAATGGTGCCCACTCTTAGAAGCTATGAAGATCTGATGGTTAGTGCAAATGGAACCCGGATAGGGTGGTTGGGTGTTCTATTAGGTTATTCAATTGTTTGGGTGCTGTTCTCTGGCGTTATTAGCGGTATTCAATTGGGATTACTGTATTTGAACGTTGTTGATATGATGGGTAAAGCCAAATCATTGTGGTTATCCGCAGCTCTTTTGACTGCTGCGGGCGCATTTCAATTCACTCGTGCTAAGGAAGTCTGCCATGATGTTTGCCACAGTCCAATGTCATATTTTGTTGGCCATTGGAGAGTTGGGTTTCAAGGTGGTGTTCGAATGGGGTTGAGCCTTGGAGCCTTTTGTGTCGGTTGTTGTTGGTTGTTTATGGTTTTAGGTTTTGCGGGCGGTGTGATGAATTTTCTTTGGATGGGCCTGGCTACAATTATGATGGTACTAGAAAAACTACCACAATTAGGCCACTTTCTTGTAAGACCTCTTGGACTATTGCTGATTCTAAGTGGGCCCAGCATTATATTTTTATTTTAATCTAAGGAGCGGCTTTTATGGCGATTAGTAGAAAACCAGAGGCAGATAAATTACCAATAAGCCAGCGTATTGATCAGAGGATGGAAAATCCAAAAAGGCGTCAAGCTACGCCTACGGATTGGGCCATTAAAGGCGAACTATTTTTAAATTGCTCATGTACAGTTTTTTGCCCGTGTGTTGTAAGTCTAGGTGCTCATCCCCCGACAGAAGGTCACTGTCACGCATGGATGGCAATAGCTATTGATGAAGGCTATTATGAAGAGGAGAGCTTGGCGGGAATTGATGTTGGTCTACTAGTAGATATACCTGGCCGTATGGGTGAGGGCGATTGGAAAGTTGCGGCTTACATTGATAGTAGTGCCAGCGGTAAAGCATATAATGGTTTGCTTCGCATTTTAAGTGGACAGGCTGGAGGAACCACTGGGTTGTTTACAATGCTAGTAAGCGAAATTATTGGCGCTGAAAAAACAAAAGTTGATATCGTAAGAGATGGTAAAAAACGGTCCCTGATGATTGGGCGTAAAATCCAGGGTGAAATCGAGCTTATTGAAGGTAAAGAAAAAGACCAACCGGTTCTGATAAGCAATACCAAATATTGGATGGGCCCTGACATAATTGCTGCAAGAGGTGTTCGATCTAAGGTTCGTGATTATGGTCGCGTTTGGGACTTCGGTGGAAAATCGGCAGAGGTTTGCCCCATTGATTGGAAAGGCTCAGCCTAAATGGCTGGTATTGTACCTTCCAGGCGGGTGCGGGGTACGCCCTTTACGGCTGGTGTTCAAGCTGCCGGAGTAAAGGATTACACAGTTTACAATCATATGCTGCTGCCGAGTTACTTTGAAAGCTAT
>JAQWIK010000023.1 GCA_029248915.1 Paracoccaceae bacterium
TGGCGTCAGTTTGTGGAGGTTCTCTTTCAATGATGGATGCTGGCGTTCCACTTAAGGCCCCTGTGGCTGGTGTCGCAATGGGTAAAACAGCCTGTAACGCTCTCCACGCTAGTTTACCATGACCTACTTCTCTTCGGCCAGGTGTCCCACTCTGCCTACTTCACCTACTGAATATGGAGGGAAGTTATAATGAAGTAGAAAATTAGAACGGGAATTACTATGTAAAGCGTCGATTATTTGTTCGTCATCTCCCGTACCCAGTGTGGTTACCACGAGACCTTGTGTTTCGCCCCTTGTAAAAAGCGCTGACCCGTGTGTCCTTGGAAGAAGGCCCGTTTCACACACGATGTCTCGAACGTCTGTCGTTTTCCTTCCGTCAATACGTTTACCAGTTTTGACTACATCGCCTCGTAAAATTGAAGCTTCGAGTTTCTTCATTGCTGATCCTAGGTTGGGATCAGCTAATTGTTCTTCGCTAAGACTATTTTTGATAGTTTCTCTTGCTTCTGAAACAGCAGAGACTCTCTCTTGCTTATCCTTCAAAGCAAAAGCATCTCTCATATTCTTTTCACCTGCCTTTTTTACAGAGCCAAAAAGGTCTGAATAATCTGGAGCTTTAAAATCAAAGGGTTCATTCGCTGCGTCTTCAGCCAGATCAATTATCAGGTCAATTACAGGTTGAATTTGCTCATGGGCAAAATTTACAGCTCCCAACATCTCTTCTTCAGTTAATTCATAAGCCTCAGACTCCACCATCATAACAGCGTCTTTTGTTCCGGCTACAATTAAATCTAACCGTTGCTCTGGGTTCATTCGTAGTTGATCCATATCTTCAACTTCTGGATTTAAAACATACTCGCCGTCTACATAACCTATTCTTGCGGCGCCCACTGGCCCCATGAATGGAACCCCAGAAATGGTTAAGGCAGCTGATGCGGCGATCAGTGCTACAATATCTGGGTCGTTAACTAAATCATGAGACAGTACTGTACACATTACTAAAACTTCATGTTTGAAGCCTTCAGCAAATAATGGACGCATGGGTCTATCGATTAAACGCGCCGTGAGGGTTTCTTTTTCGGATGGTCTTGCCTCTCTCTTAAAAAAACCGCCTGGTATCTTCCCAGCTGCGTAATATTTTTCCTGATAATGTACTGTTAGAGGAAAGAAGTCCTGCCCCTCTTTCATTTCTTTGGCAAAAGTAACATTTGCCATCACCGAAGTTTCACCCAAGGTTGCAATTACCGTTCCGTCTGCTTGGCGGGCTACTTTTCCGGTTTCCAGGGTAAGTGTTTCCTCACCCCAAGTCATAGTTTTTTTAAATTCTTTAAACATCTTTTCTTCCTAAAATGGCCTAAAGGCCTTTGACGTAGAGGGCGGATTCCCTCTGACCCTTTATCTTATATGTCGGGCACTGGGTCTGGGCGCCAGATTTCAGATGAGAGGCAACTATAGTAGTTTGAAGGAAAAGGAAATGCCTTATTCAAGTGCTATGTACTTGAATGAAAAAAGCCGCTTACTTTTGAAGCGGCTTCGTCAAATTTATTTAGTAGTTTTAACGACGTATTCCGAGTTTTTTGATAACGGTTTGATACCGCTCTTCCTCTTTACCTCTGAGATAGTCTAAAAGTTTTCTTCTTTGGGCAACCATTTTTAAAAGCCCCCGCCGACCATGATTATCTTTATGATGTTCTTTAAAGTGTTCAGTCAAAGTATTTATTCTTGATGTTAAGATAGCGATTTGAACTTCAGGTGACCCTGTGTCACCTTTATTTGTGGCAAACTCACTAATAACCTTGGCTTTTTCTTCAGCAGTAATCGACATCTAAATCTCCTTTTGTGGAAAACTAACGGCATGAGCCGGGATGACGTCCAGCAAAGCCTCTCAAAATATTACTCAAGATGGCCTCGTAGCTTATTTTTTTTTACTTGGAAAGTGCTAATCAGCAAAAAAGCATTAATTTCTTAGATCGAGTAAACATTATTTAAAAGTTGGAATGTTTTTAAGTAAAATGTGTATTGTCACCTAACCATTTTTTTGGTTGGATATTATAAGAAATATAAAGTGGGTGTTTTGGTTGCCCAACTTTTGAAATGCCTAGGTGAAAAATAGGTTTGCCACACTTCTTAAGCAACCCCATTACAAATAGACCTCGATTCATATGAGCCCCATGGTTGCCCCAAGCCGCAATGGTGCAATCAGCCCATCGAGAACCATCGAGTATAGCCTCATTATTCAGTAAGCCTATTGGATCTTTTGCACATTTCATTTTTTTTGGGTCAGTATCTCTCCATGCAAAGATATTGGTTACTCGAAAGGATCCGAAATTTAAAGCTCGCGCTCTGCGTTCACAGCGTTCGACTGTGGGGTCATTTTGGATTTCTGTAGCTGTGGAAGGATTGAGCATTACGAAATGCAATTTTTGTGCTTTTTCATTCCAAATCCGAGTAAGGCTGTATCTATATTTTTCACAACTAGAATAAATTGCTTTGGAGTTTGCATCTCCTTTTTTATAATATCTTGTGATCAATTTTTTCTTTTCATAATTTGAATAGAGATTAGTTTCCCAAATTGAATACCCGAGATGGATAAAATACGCTTTCTTTTGTATTTCCTAAAGCTAATGCTTTTCCCTCACATTGAATCCAACATTTTTCGTCTGGCTTAATATTGTTTGAGTTAACTTTAACGGCTCGTCCATTTGCTATGTCATCAAACTCTTTTGCACTACACCTTACAAAAGGTAAGTTTTGCAAGCCAAGTTCCAACGGTTGCAAAAGTTGAAGTAACTTTGATGATTTATGCAATTCTTGTATTTGATCAATCGTAATACAACTTTCAATTGTAAAGGGTCCAGCCCAAACGCGACGTAGCCATTTTACATGAGCATAGCAATTTAAGTCTTCGCCAAGATCTCTAGCGATAGATCGCACATAGCCACCTTTTCCGCACGTTAATTGAAATAATGCATGTTCATCGTCAGTTCGTTCCAAACACTTTAAGTCCTTCACAAAAATAGGCCGCGGATTTAATTTTAATTCCAAACCTTCGCGGGCTAGGTCGTAAGCCCGGGTGCCATTTATTTTTATTGCTGAAAAATTTGGTGGGGTTTGCTTAATTAGCCCAATGTATTTTTGTAACATAGCAGAAATTTTGTCATCACTTGGACGTTTACTGCTTGTTTGAATAATTTTGCCAGTTGCGTCATCGGTATCCGTTGCTTCGCCAAATTTAACGCAAAACTGATAAGATTTTAATTCATCCATAATATACGGAATAGTTTTCGTGGCTTCTCCCAAGGCTATTGGTAGCACGCCAGTTGCATCTGGGTCCAACGTGCCCGAATGCCCGACTTTTTTTGCATTAAAGGCCCATTTAATTTTATTAACGACCCCGGTTGACGTAATTCCTGCAGGTTTGTCTATGACTATCCAACCATTTATATTCTTGCCTTTACGCTTTGAAACCATGAAAACTCAACTGTTGTGCGAATGTTTTAAAAAGTTCATTTGACAAGATGCTTTTTCCCCAACTTATAATTACTAAATCGACATGCAAATATATTTCATTTCTAAATAGTCGTCTATGCCATGGTGACTTCCTTCTCTTCCTAATCCAGATTGTTTTATACCGCCGAATGGAGCGACCTCTGTCGAGATAATTCCTGTATTTACACCTACAATTCCGTATTCTAACGCTTCTGCTACTTTATAAACGCGGGCCAAATCTTTTGCATAGAAGTAAGAAGCGAGGCCGAAAATAGTATCGTTTGCTAATTCGATAACTTCATCTTCATTTTAAAATTCAAAAATAGGTGCAAAAGGGCCAAATGTTTCTTCTTTCGAAACAAGCATATCTTTGGTTGCTTCAGTTACAATCGTAGGAGTTAAAAAATTACCTGGTCCTTGAACCGTTTTACCTCCCAATATAACATTTGCTCCTTTAGACTTTGCATCTGCAATATGCACTTGAACTTTCTCAAGGGCTTCCCTGTTTATCAAAGGTCCAAGTGCGGTTCCGTCAGCCATTCCATCCCCAACTTTCATTTTGGAAACGGCCTGTGATAATTTTTCTGCAAATTCTTGGTAAACACCCGACTGAACATAAATTCGATTGGCGCAAACACATGTTTGTCCATTATTTCTAAATTTGCACAAAATTGCCCCCTCAACCGCGGCATCAATATCCGCATCATCAAACACAATAAACGGGGCATTACCTCCCAATTCCATTGAACATTTCATGATTTGTTCAGAGGCTTGTTTAAGTAAAATTCTGCCTACTTCGGTGGAGCCTGTGAAAGTTAGTTTTCTAATAATTGGGTTTTCGCAGAATTCTTTTCCGATGTCGGACGAGCGTGAAGATGGAATTATTGTTAAAATCCCTTTTGGAATGCCTGCTCTATCTGCTAGAACGCCCATAGCCAATGCGGATAGTGGAGTTTCAGCAGCAGGTCGCGCAATAAAAGCGCAGCCAGCTGCCAGTGCTGGCCCTGCTTTTCTTGTAATCATTGCATTGGGGAAATTCCAAGGAGTAATAGACGCTGCCACCCCAATTGGTTGTTTTATAACAGTAATCCGTTTATCAAATTGGTGACCTGGTATTGTTTCGCCATAAACTCTTTTCGCCTCTTCAGCAAAGAACTCGATAAAGGACGCCCCATAGGCAATCTCACCTTTTGCTTCTTCAAGCGGCTTCCCTTGCTCAGCAGTTAGAATAGTTGCTAAATCGTCCTGATTTTCCATCATCAAATTAAACCAAACGCGCATCAAATTACTGCGCTCTTTGGCGGGTCTAGAAGCCCAGACTTTTTGAGCATTTTCAGCGACAGAAATAGCGGCTGCTGTCTGAGCCCGAGATATATCCGATACATTAGCAACAACATCATCGCGAGCAGGATTGTATACTGGAAAGGTTTGCCCGTTGTCAGCTTCGCACCACTCACCTGCCAAATAGCCTTTAGTCACCAAAAGAGATGGATCTTTTAGTAAAGATCGTAGATTAGTCAGATCGTCCAGCATTCTAGTTCTCCTAATTTTTCCTTTGACATAACAAAATCAATTCTGCCTTATTTTGTCCATAGTGGTGTTAATTTAGATGACAATTACAAAAGAAAATGACGAAGCATATTCAAATGCAGCTTTTATATATAATTCAGAAGAAATAGTTGCAAATTGGATTAAAAAAGCTGGGCACTTCAGGACAGTGAAACTGAAGAATGGAACTGCTAAAATAGATATTTCCTATGGTGATTCTAGTCGACAAAAATTTGATATTTTTCAACCTAATGCTGAACCCCGTGGAACAGTTATATTTGTTCATGGCGGCTATTGGATAGACTTGGATAAGTCATATTGGTCTCACTTTGCATCGGGTATTTTGGCTAATGGGTATAGATGTATAATTCCTTCATATGATTTATGTCCGACTATAGAAATTTCTGGTATTACTGGCCAAATTAAAGAGTTACTCGCCTATGTTTTGGAAAATTATGCTGGAATAGTTTCTTTAGCTGGTCATTCTGCAGGTGGCCATTTGGTCTCAAGAATGGTTTCGAGTGATCAGTGGCAAAACTCTATATTAAAATCTCATATTTTAAAAAGATTAAACCAAGTAGTTGCAATTTCACCAATTGCCGATCTTCGCCCTCTGTTAAAAACTAGTATGAATAGTAAATTTAATTTGAATTATGAGACGGCAAAAAAAGAAAGTCCTGTGTTCCACAAAAAAATCAATGTGCCTGTTACTGTTGTTGTCGGAGAGCAGGAGCGACCAGCGTTTTTATCACAAGCTGAATTTTTAAGTGAAGCTTGGTCTTGTTCAAAAATAATCGCTATGGGAAAACATCATTTTAGCGTATTAGATGATTTCGAAAATGAAAGAAGTGAATTAGTCAATTTGTTAGCTAAGGTTAAACATTAAATTTTTCGATACGATCTTTTACACTCTAAAAGGTTCAATTCATTCAGCTAGTGACGCAATTTTTCATGCTCAAAGCGTTGTTTGGCTATTTTTTCATTTTTATCTGAAACTCTTAAGTTTTTTTGTGATTTCGCAACATAGTCCAAATGTGTTTCGACCGCTTTCCTTGCTGCGTCTGGATCCCTTTTCTGGATAGCGATATTAATCACTTCATGCTGTGTCAGTAACTCAAAGCGAGTTGTTCGTTGCTGAAACATCTTTTGTCTGTTGTAAAATACGCCATTGCGAAGCAACTCATACATTGATCGCATCATGTGTAGCATGATAACATTGTGACTAGCCTCTATTATAGACAAATGAAAATCAGCATCTAGTCTCGCTTCATCAGTTGGATCTCGTTTCTGATGTGCTGCTTCCATCTTATCAAAAATTGTTTGTATAACTTGCAGATCAGTACTTGAACCATGTTTCGCTGTTCGCTCTGCGGCGAGTCCTTCTAAATCTCTCCGAAAAGTTATGTAGTCATCTATCGACTCTTCGTGGGAGCTAAAGAGTTCGATTAAAGCTGGTGAAAAAGCGTTACCAAGAACATCAGCAACAAAAATTCCTGAATTTGCTTTTGAAACAAGTAATCCTTTTTTATCCAAACTAGCGATAGCTTCCCTTAAACTTGGTCTTGATACACCAAAACGTTCAGCTAATTCTCTTTCTGAGGGAAGTCGGTCTCCGGGCCTCAGAATTCCCTGTAATATTAACTTTTCTATTTGGATTGTTACTGAAGAAGACAGTTTTTCCATTATTATCTTTTGAAAAGGCATAAAAGGTCCAATAAATTTCTTCGTGTTATACTATGGTAAATCTCTTTTCATGAAAATAGAGTATTCATTTCCAATATAATTACCAAATGGTTCGCAGGATTCAAATTCAAAACGTTTGTATAAACCCATGGCATTGTCTAACCCTATGCCTGTTTCAAGTTTCAAAGTTTTTAAATTTAATTTTTTGGAAGTAAGCATTATTTTTTGCATGATAAGGCTTGCTATACCGTTTCCTCGGACGTTTGGCTCAACAAAGAATGATTTTAGTTCTCCATAGTCAGGCTTAATGTCTAAAGCTCCACAGCCGCAATATCTTTGATTTTGCCTCGCTCCAAAAAAGTGAATATTTGAAGAACACAATTCATTAATTGAAAGATACGAATTCGTTTCTTCTGGATACAGATCTTTCATTAACTGATGACTGGTCAGAAGAAGTTTTTTTAAATCTGGGTGTCTTGGAGAAGCGTATTCTATAGATAATGTCATTTATCTTTTACCTAGTTTATTAAAATTAAATAATTGCAACATATTGTGTAAATTAATATAAAATATACGATATGGGGTAGTCATATAAAGTAATAACCATTTATACTAAGTAGGAATTTACTAAGGAATCGGCTTAATTGCAATTTAGCAAACTACGTTTATCCGGCTTTAAAAGCTTTGTAGATCCTACTGAACTGGTGATCAAAGATGGGTTGACTGGAGTCGTTGGCCCCAATGGGTGTGGAAAATCTAATTTATTAGAGGCTTTACGATGGGTGATGGGAGAGAATCGTCCAACTGCCATGCGAGGTGGTGGTATGGAAGATGTGATTTTCGCTGGTGCTGCCACAAGGCCTGCCCGAAATTTTGCCGAGGTTGCCTTACATTTGGATAACTCAGAACGTTCGGCACCCAGTAGTTTCAATCACGAAGATACATTGGAAATAGTTCGAAGAATTACCCGAGAGGCAGGCAGCGCATACAAAAGCAACGGAAAAGATGTAAGGGCTCGTGACGTACAAATGTTGTTCGCTGACGCCTCCACTGGAGCACATTCTCCAGCATTAGTTAGGCAAGGGCAGATAGCAGAGTTAATTAATGCAAAGCCTAAGAACCGTCGTCGCATCTTAGAAGAGGCAGCCGGTATTTCGGGGCTTTATCAGCGGCGTCATGAAGCCGAACTTAAATTAAATGCTGCTGAAACAAATTTAGTACGTGTTGACGACGTTTTGGAACAATTGGCACATCATTTAAGCCAGCTTGCCCGTCAAGCGAAACAGGCGGCACGATATCGTGTTTTAGGTGAACAACTGCGTGAAATAGAAGGAATGCTGTTGTATCGCAGATGGAAAGATGCAGATGCTGCAAATTTTGATGCTGATAATCAGTTGACTGAAAAGACCAAGATAGCGTCAGAAGCAGAATCTATTGTTGCTAACGCAAAACGAGTTCGAGAAGTTGCCAGTGAGAATGTCCCTCCATTACGAGAAGAAGCTTCTATTATCGGCGCCATGCTTCAACGATTGATAGTTGAACAAGAAACTTTGCAGGAGCAGGGGCGTCAAGCAAAAGAAAGAATTGAAACACTGTCTTCTCGAATAGGACAATTGGGTCAGGATATTGATCGTGAGAATAATCTTAATAAAGATGCTGAAGAGACAATTGATGTTCTATCAAAAGAACAAGTTGAATTACAATTTGCGCTGAGTACACATAGTGCAAAGTTAGAAAGAGTTTCTTTTGATGCTCAAGAGGCAGCAGCTGTTTTGAAAGACAGGGAAATTAATCTGTCAGAATTAACTGAAGATATGGCACGTTTGGCTGCACGTCACCAGTCATCAGCAAGATTTATGTCGGACAGTGAAAATGCGTTGATCAAAAATAATGAAGAAGCTGCTGAAATGGAAATGAAAGTTTCTGAGGCATCCATTGAGCTAAAAAGAGTTAAAGAATTAGTTGAAGAAGTAAAACTAGAAGAAAAACTTGCAAAAGATCATGCAGAAAAAACCGAACAACAACTCATAGAATTAGAGGAAAAACGGTCTTCTTTGCAAATTAAAGAAGAGACAGCAAATTTTGAACGCTCAGAGGTGGAAGGAGAAGCTAAAGCCATCCGAGCTGAATTTTTAGCTTTAGAAAAGCTAATCGAAAAAAATTCACACGAAAAGTCTCACATTATTGATGGTGTCCGAGTTAAGACTGGTTTTGAAAAGGCGTTTGGGGCAGCTTTGTCTGATGATTTAAGAGCGCCTTTATCCAATGAAAAAGATGAAACAGGCTGGGTCCACTTAAGCGAATATGCCTCTATCAAGAATGAGTTGCCCAGCGGTGTAAAATCTCTTTCTGATGTGGTCGAAATACCTGCAGTGTTAAATAGAAGGCTTAAACATGTTGGTTTAGTAGATCGTGAAAAAGGCGATAGTTTGCATGAGTTTCTTGAACCAGGACAGCGACTGGTTAGCTTAGAAGGCGATCTATGGCGTTGGGATGGATATAAAATTTGTGCAGAAGACACGCCATCTGCAGCTGCTTTGCAAATTCAGCAGGTCAACAAACTGAAGGACCTAGGTGCTCAACTCGATATTCTTCAAAAAAGTATAAAAATTTACCGCTCCAAACATGAGGATTTAGTGTCGAACCTCTCTACAATTACGGATCAAGAAAAAACTGCTAGGCAGGCCAGGCGAGAAGCTGATCAGGCTGTAAATGAAACGACTAGAAAGTTAAATAGAGTAGAGTCAGAAGAAAGCCTGGTAAAATCGCAGCTAGAAAATTATCAAATATCAGAACGTCGTTTCGAGGAAGAAGCTCGGCAATCTAAAAAGCAAGTAGAGTTGGCCAAAAAAACTATTGTTGAACTTGACGATTTAAATGTGGTGCGAGAACAGGTTGATGATGTCAAGCTGACTGTGGAGGCGGCAAGAGTCACAATGATGACAAAGCGTTCACTTCATGATGAGGTCCGGCGAGATGGTGAAATTCAACTTAAGAGAGCTCAAGAGGTGCAAAAGGAAATAAGTGGTTGGTCTCACAGACTTGAAACTGCAGAAAAAAGAATGGCACAGCTAATTGATCGTAAAAATAGCTCACAGTGGGAACTGGAAGAGGCATCTAAAACACCCTCAAAGATTGAAAGTAATAGAGAAAAGTTAATTGTTGCAATTTCGGAAGCAGAAAAGAAAAAAACTGAAACTGATGATGCATTATCTCTTGCAGAGACAGAGTTAAATAAGGTGATCAACCAAGAGCGTGAAGCAGAACGAGTTGCTTCAGAAGCTCGTGAAGATAGAGCTAGGTGCGATGCAAAATCTGAAGCGGCTCGTCAAAATTTGCAGTTAGCGTCAGATAGAATAAGGGAAGCTTTAGGACTATCAGTCGATAATTTGCTGGAGGAATTTCAAATTGATGGCCAGAATTTACCGAATGCAGAAAGTTTAGAGATAAAAGTGGGTCAGATAAAGCGACAGCGAGAAGCTTTAGGTTCCGTAAATCTTAGAGCGGAAGAAGACGCTAGAGAAGTAGAAGAGGAACATGATAAGCTTTTTGCTGAGAAGGCAGATTTAGAACAAGCAATCAAAACTCTTAGAACAGGTATAGCGAGCCTCAATAGCGAGGGTCGAGAAAGACTTCTTACCGCCTTTGAGCAAGTAAATTCAAATTTCTCTATGCTTTTTAAACACCTTTTTGGTGGTGGGGAGGCAAATTTGGAATTTGTAGAAAGTGACGATCCTCTTGAGGCTGGTTTGGAAATTATGTGTCAGCCACCTGGAAAGAAATTATCTTCTTTGTCGTTACTATCCGGGGGAGAGCAAACCCTAACAGCATTGGCATTAATTTTCGCAGTTTTTCTGGCTAACCCAGCTCCAATTTGCGTTCTAGACGAGGTTGATGCGCCATTGGATGATGCAAATGTATCAAGATTTTGTGAACTTCTTGATGAAATGTGCCGTCAAACTGACACACGTTTTATGATAATAACCCACCATGCAGTCACCATGTCCAGAATGGATAGATTGTTTGGAGTTACAATGCAGGAGCAGGGTGTGAGCCAGCTGGTTTCAGTCGATTTGAAAAAGGCTGAGAGTTTGGTTGCATAGTTGATATTAAAGCAATTCCAGTAACTCAATTGTGGGCCATGCATCGGCTGGTTGATTTAAAGCCTTTTGTACTTTCTGCACAGATCTCCTAGTTTTAGCACCAAGAATTCCGTCGACTGCACCTACGTCATAACCGAGTTCTTTTAACTTGGCTTGTAAGAGCTTCATTTGGTTTTTGTTTAATCCTTTATTGGGATTTCCTGGAGAAAAAGGTGGAGAACCTTCGAGTTGATTGGCAAATTGGGCTGCAGTCAACACATATATAAAACTTTTGTTCCATTCAAAAAATACATGGAAGTTGGAGAAAGCTAAAAACTTTGGCCCCTTCCGACCCTGAGGAATAATTAATGAGGCGATTTTTGATTCACGCGGCAAGTCGTAATATTTACCAATTACACCAAGTTTTTTCCATTCATTAATGGTTTTTACTTTATCCGTGCCTGTTTCAAACCAATCTAAATTTTGTATTAAACTCACTTCTTGCAACCAGGGTTCATCAGCTTGCCATCCTAAACTTTTAAGCATTCTGGCAGCACTAAATAAAGCATCATCTGCCGAGCTTTGAAGGTCTATTTTCCCATCGCCGTCTGCATCCACGCCATTTTTTAAAATATCTTTTGGTAGCATCTGGACCATTCCAATTTCTCCTGCCCAGGCACCCTTAGTTGTATTTGGCTTAAATTGGTTTTGACTAAACAATTCTAGCGCAGCGAAAATTTGTGGACGAAAAAGAAGTGGACGTCTACAATCAAAAGCTAGGGTCACTAATGCGTCGCGTGTGTTAAAGTCCCCTTGCACTTCTCCAAAATCAGTTTCCAAGGCCCAAAAAGATGCAAGAACACCTGGCGAAACACCATAAATTTGTTTAATTTCGTTAAACGTAGAAGAATATTTTTTTAGATTTTTAAAGCCCTGAATAATTCGGTACTCACTTATTAAACGTGGAGCAAATTCATTAAAAGGCTTTTGAAAAATAGCTTGTGCCCGATCAGCTTCTAAAACTTTCGGATTGAGAGACACACCTTTTAGAAATGCACTTATTTCTAGCTCAGTATATCCAAGCTCAAGGAACTCCTGTTTAATGTCTTCAAGGAACTGAGTAAAGTTGCCCCCGCAGTTTCCGGAAGCCGTAGAATTAAGGATAAATATTAAGGCTATTACTTTAATTACCAATTGCATATTAAAGGTTCTTTGTACTCACAGAAATTAAAACGCTAAGGCGTTTATAGTTTGAAGTTATTAGTTAAACCAGCACATTAAAACACCAAGGTGGCAACAAATAGAAATCGTTTGACAGATATAAGGAGATAATTACATTACTTTTTAGGATACAATATCAAGGGGTTTCAATGAGTACCTTTTTGTCGAAGGATGTGCTCGCGGGTTTGGAAGATGCTCATAAAATTGGTATGAAAAAGAAAAATCGTTTTTGTGTTGAATTTAATAAAACCCGCTATCCTGTGATAGTTCTTAAACAAAGTGGCTTTTCTTTAGAGGCGGAGATTGCCCCTGAGATCAGAGGTTTAGTTGATTTGTATGACGGCAATAAGCACTTACTACAATGCTTAATAGTAGCCTCTAAAGAATAAAATGGGATTGTTCATTTCGAGTATAAGAGAAGGACAGCTACCACAACCGATGCTCCTAAGGATTTTTATCAAGAAAAAAAATTGGCAGGGTTGATTTCTCAATCACTGTAAATCGGAAAAGGCATTACCCAAACGCTCTACCGCAATCTTGATATTTTCCGTAGTGGTGGCAAAATTAAACCTTAGAAAACTCGAACCATTTTCACCAAATGTCCACCCTTGGCTTGCTGCTATTTTGGCAGTTTTTTGCACTCTATCTATGAATTCTTGTTGCTCCATACCAGTTTTTGAAAAATCGACCCAAGCTAAGTATGTTCCTTCTAATTTCATTGTGTCTAAGCCTGGTATTTTTGAAATAGCGTTATCAAATATTTGTCGATTGCCATCCAAATATTTTATTAAATTATCAACCCAAACAGCACCTTCTGGGCTGTAAGCGGCCTTGGCCATAAATAAGCCAAAGCTATTTGGACTAATTCCAAGCGCAGCCATTTTAAGTTTAAACTCTTCTCGCAGCTTTTCGTCTGGTATTATTACGTTACCGGTGTGTGCTCCTGCAATATTGAAAGTTTTTGTGGTTGCAGTCATCATGACTAGTCGATCATAAATGTTTTCACCAACGGATGTCATCGGAACATGGTTGGCCCCTGGATATACAATATCGTGGTGTATTTCATCTGATATTAAAATCAGGTCATGACGCTGTGCAAAATCCGCCACTTCTTTTAATTCTTGTTCTTTCCAAACGCGTCCACCTGGATTATGCGGTGAACATAAAATGACAATTTTTTCTTTACCAGTCATCAAATTATCATAAGAAGGAAAGTCGAATTCATATCGCCCTTTATTGTTAACCAAAGGACATTCTAAGATTTTACGATTAGCTGCTTTTATGACTTTAAAAAAAGAATGGTAAACTGGAGTGAAGAGAATAACTCGATCGCCTGGTTCACTGAATGTTTCAATGCATACAGCGGCGCCATTAACCAAACCATGTGTGCTAAAAATCCATTCGGTATCTAACTCCCAATTATGCCGGTTTTTCATCCACCATTTTATTGACTCTTTGTAAGTGGTGTCATCTCCATAGTAGCCGTAAATACCATGTTCTGACAAATTCTGAACTGCTTTTTGAACACATTCAGGTGGGTGAAAATCCATGTCTGCAACCCACATAGGTATCCCATCGTCTGGTGAAACTCCGTAATTATGCTCCATCATGTCCCACTTAACTGAGTGAGTACCCCGACGCTCGATTTTCTCGTCAAAGTTCATAAAAATGCCTCTGATTATTTGTTGTGCAGACTGGTCACTAGCATTGTTTTGCCCAATTGCACAGAGCCGTTGCGTTGTGGCCTATATTGGCCTAGATGAAAAGAATGATTAGACCAATTCTTTTACATCCAGACTCACGTTTGAAAAAAAAAGCTGTGAACATAGAAAACATAGATGATGCCTTAATTAACTTGGCAGAAGACATGATGGAAACCATGTATGATGCTCCTGGCATTGGTTTGGCCGCACCTCAGGTTGGTATTTTAGAACGGTTAATTGTCATGGATTGTGCCAAAAAAGAGGATGAAGACCCGGATCCATTCATCATGGTAAACCCTATAATAACTACCTCTTCCGAAGAGAAAAATGTTTATGAAGAGGGTTGTCTTTCTATTCCAGAGCATTTTGCAGAAATTACCCGTCCAGAGGTGATTCAAGTAGAATGGGTCGATTTAGAAGGAAAACAACACACTCAGGAATTTGACGGTTTAAAATCTACTTGTGTGCAGCATGAAATCGACCATCTAAATGGTAAATTATTTATTGACTATTTAGGTCCTATGAAACGGCAGCTGATTACTCGAAAAATGCAAAAATTTAAACGCGAAAAACTGCGTGGTGAAGAGTAATGTCGGTCAAAGATTTTCTCAAGTGGCCCGATAAGAGACTTCGCGCTAGAGCGCATGCTGTGGCTAAAATTACAGATGACATAACTTCGGTTTGGGTTGATATGATAGATACAATGAATGCCATGCCTGGCATTGGATTAGCGGCTCCTCAAATTGGAATCGATTTACGTTTAGTAGTAGTGGATGCGTCAGAAGCTCGAAATAAACCTATAAGATTGGCTAATCCCGAAATTCTGCAATCGTCGTTGGAGTATAGTGAAATTGAAGAAGCTAGTCCAAATTTTAGCGGTATATTTGCTAAAATTAAAAGACCAAAAAAAGTTACTGTTCGGTTTTTAAATAAAGATGGTTTTATAGATCGAAAGGATTTTTCAGGGCTTTGGGCAACCTCTATTCAACATCAAATTGATCATTTAAATGGGAAAATGTTTTTTGATCACTTATCTAAAGTTAAGAGAGATATTTTACTGAGAAAGGTCAAAAAGAAAAGATGAGGTTGGTTTTTATGGGGACCCCCCAATTTTCTGTTCCGGCTCTTAAGGCTTTATATGAGAGTAGCCATCAAATATGCGCCGTTTACTCTCAACCACCGAGGCCTGCCGGGCGTGGGAAACAATTAAAAATTAGTGATGTTCATAAAGAAGCTCTTGAATTGGGTCTAACTGTCTATCATCCCGAGAATTTCAAATCTAAAAAAGATCAAACTATTTTTAGAGAGCTAAAAGCCGATATAGCTGTTGTCGTTGCTTACGGTCTAATACTTCCTAAGCAGATTTTATCATCTCCAAAGCTTGGTTGTGTTAATATACACGCATCTCTTTTGCCACGTTGGCGTGGTGCTGCACCAATTCAAAGAGCAATTATGGAAGGAGATAATGAAACAGGTGTTTGCATTATGAAAATGGATGAAGGACTGGATACAGGTCCAATTTTATCATCCAATAAAATTCAAATTAAAGAAAAAGATACTGCTAAAATTTTATCAGAAAGATTGAGTTTAGTAGGTTCAAATCTTATTGTTAAGGTGCTTGACACGTTATCTGGTCATGAGCCTCAAAACCAGCCTTCGGTTGGTGTTACGTATGCAAATAAGATCCAAAAATCTGAGGCAAAAATTGATTGGTCGTTATCTGCCAAAGCTATTGATCGAAAAATTAGAGCTCTATCGCCTTTTCCAGGAGCTTGGACCGAAGTAAATGGAGAACGGATCAAACTATTGGCTTCTAAGGTTATTGATAAAGAAAGCGAGCCCGGTGTTGTGTTGGAAAAGGGTTTTTCAATTGCCTGTGGTCAAAAAGCAGTCGAAATAACTGAGGCTCAGAGACCCGGTAAGTCTGCTCAAAAGTCAGACGATTTTTTGCGAGGCTTCAGGTTGCCGCAAGGCGCCAAATTGGATTGATTTTTAAAAATCAATTGCAAGACCTTTTTTTTCCCAGTCCCCATATCGTACAGGTTCTACGCCGTCTCGGCCACCTAGTTCTTTTGGTAAGTCTATTTCTTTTTTTTCTAACCGTCGCTTCTCGGCCTCCGCTAATGCTCTCACAGCTTCTGGAGGAAGTTCTTTGTCTCTTTTAGGCATATAAACTTTCCTTGATCATAATAGACTGATATAGCGGCGATAAAATTCTTTCAAGAAAGTTTCTGAATGAATCCCACCAGGACTAAACCTCGTTTTGTTGCGATAGATATATTAAATGAGATATTGGGAAACAAAAAGAGTTTCCACGAGTTGAAGGCGCTTGGAATCCTTAAAAACCTAAAACCTAACGAAAAAGCCTTTGTCCAAAGATTAGTGATGGATACTTTACGTAACTTAGATCGTTGTGACAGACTTTTGGAAAAATATCTTAAAAAAGATCCAAAATTAAAGGTTAAAAATATACTACGGCTGGGTGTGACCGAACTGGTCACGGGCGGTGCATCTCATGCAATTGTTAATGAGGCAGTAAGTTATGCTGCTTCAAACAAAATAACTAGGCCAATGAAAGGCTTAGTTAACGCCGTATTGCGAAAATTATCTTCTTATGAAACCGAGGACTGGAACAAATATGATAGTATCTCTAGATTACCGGAGTGGTTAAGAGGCCCTTTAATTAATGCCTATGGAAAGAGTGCCGTAATCGAGATTGAAAAAATTCAAAGCCTCACACCTCCCATAGATATCACTCTTAAGGATCCATCTAAAATTCATAATTGGGCAAAAGCTTTGGAAGGCCGAATTGTTTTTCAAGAAAGCATTCGTTTGGAAAGTGGCAGACAAATATCAGCTTTACCGGGGTTTAAGGAAGGGGATTGGTGGGTTCAAGATACTGCAGCATCTATTCCTGTTAGGCTTTTGGAAAATTTAAGTGGTAAAAAAGTACTAGATTTATGTGCCGCACCGGGTGCAAAGACACTTCAACTCGCCTCTCTTGGAGCTGCTGTTACCGCGGTGGATATTTCAGCTAATCGATTAGAACTGCTAAAAGATAATTTAGACAGGTGTGAGCTTACAGCAAATGTAATAGAAAGTGATGCTTTCAACATTACGGATAAATTTGATATTATTTTGTTAGATGCCCCTTGTAGCGCAACAGGAACAATTCGGCGCCATCCTGATCTAGTTCATTGTAAAGATGGATCTAACTTTTTTGAGTTAATTGAAATTCAGTCTAAATTACTCGATCATGCTTCGTCAATCCTAGAGGATAATGGCCTCATTGTATATGTAACTTGTTCTCTTTTGCCAGATGAGGGTGAGTGTCAAATTGAAGAATTTTTGGACCGTAATGACCAATTTATAATCAAAAAGCCAAATGGAATAGAAAAAAATATTCCTGAGGCTTGGGTTCTAAGCTCGGGTGATATTAGAATTACACCAGCTAGTTCAAATGAAGAAGACGGTTTAGATGGTTTTTACATATGTTATTTGCAAAAAAAACCAAATAAACCCTGAGAAAAATTTAATTTGCGAATGGAAAAATTTCGTAAGAAACAAAATAATTTATTTTAGAAAATGAGCCAAATTTGAGTTTTGTCACTACTTTTATAGACAGATTTTATGCTTTTCTGATTTGTATGTCCAAATCTAATACAAAACTAATCAGTGAAACGGAGCCTCGTTCAATTGGAAAAATATCTGCTGGCCGGCAGATGGTTGAGGGAAAAATTAATTTGATGGGTCAAGTTATCCAAAAAACTGATGAAGTCTGGAATTTAAAAACTAACGAAAAGGATTTTTGCAATAAACTACATAGTTTTGATTGGGTAGATGACCTGGCTGCCCTTGGTAGTGCAGAGGCAAGGCGATTTGCGCAAAGCTGGTTGTTTTCCTGGATTAATAAGTATGGTGCTGGTTTTGGTCCTGGTTGGACCCCTGAATTAACGGGTAGGCGTTTAGTTCGTTGGGCGCATCATTATTTGTTTCTTACGCAAGGATGTTCCGAAACAAACCTTAAAAAATTTAATCTTTTACTGGCCCAGCAAGCAAAATTTTTATCGAAACGCGCAATAAAGGCGTCCGAAGGATTGCCTAGATTTGAGGCACTATTAGGTTTGATATATGCCGGATGTTATTTGAAAAACATGGAAAAGTTTATAGAGCCGGCTACTGTGGCGCTTGCTAATGAATGTCACACCCTAATAAATGGTGAAGAAATTGTTTTCTCTCGAAACTCTCAGGAAATTTTGAACATATTCACAATTTTAATTTGGGCAAAACTTGCACTTAAGGATTTGAATTGGAACCCATCTGTTACCCATTTAGAGACAATAGAAAAACTAGCTCCTATTCTTCGTAATCTAAGGCATTCTGATGCAGGATTGCCAAGGTTTCATGGTAGTTATGGGGACGTGGATGGTCAATTAGATCAGGCCCTAAGTAATGCTGAAAGTCGAGAAATTTCGTCAATCGAAACGAGTATTGGTTTTGCAAAGTTATCAAACTCTCGAACAACTGTAATTATTGATGCAGCACCACCCCCCATGGGCAAAAAGGCGGTGAAAGCTGATGCCTCCACCTTAGCTTTTGAAATGGTTTCAGGCCAAAGAAGGGTTTTTACAAGTTGTGGTCCCGGATATCTTTTTGGGTCAGATTTGAGCTATGTGAGCCGTAAGACGAGCTCTCACTGCGCAGTTTATGTGGACGACCATAATAGTAGCCAATTCAGTGAAACAAAGGATTGGCTACAAACCCCAAAAAAGGTCATTATTAATGGACCTATAACTGTACCAAAAGAGATTTCCAATAATGCAGGCATAGGCATTTTTGAAGGTGCTCATGATGGTTACGTAAAAAGTCATGGCCTAACTCACGTTAGAAAATTAAAGCTTTCCCAAGATGGTCAGGCTCTTGAAGGAGAGGACTTAATGATAGCCATCGAGGATTCTCACAAAAAGCAGTTTGATAAGATTTCCAAAAAAAATAATAGTGATAAATTATCGGTAAAAGCTGCGTTTCATTTGCATCCAAATGTTCTGCCGCGTTTGGACCAAGAGAATAATCTTCTAAGTTTGGCTTTGAAGAATGGCGAGGTATGGATTTTCAATTATGGTTTGGATTTACATCTGGAGTTGAAACCCACTATTTTTTTTGAAAATGGTTTGTTCGAACCGGTTAAGTCAAAAAAGTTGATTTTGTCTGCAGATCTCTTGGAGTATGGAACACGAATTAAATGGTCTCTATCTAGAGCTAACGACAAGGATCTTTTAGTTGGGGATCTTTTTTAAAATTGAGTAGAAATATCTTTTAAATAGGAAATTTGATGAGTGACCTTTATCCAATTAAACGTGCGTTAATTTCAGTATCTGACAAAACTGAGATCAGCAAACTCGGAAAAGTTTTATCGACGTGTGGTGTTGAAATTATTTCCACCGGAGGTAGTGCTGAAGTGTTAAGAGCTTATGATATACCTGTCAAAGATGTTTCTGACCTGACAGGGTTTCCAGAGATGATGAATGGTCGATTAAAGACATTACATCCGAGAGTACATGGCGGCCTTCTTGCATTACGAAATGAAAAAGATCACATCTCAGCTATGAAACAACATGAGATAATTGAAATAGATTTACTGGTTGTTAATTTGTATCCATTTCAAAATACTGTAGCTCGTGGAGCTGATTATGAAACTTGCATCGAAAATATTGATATTGGTGGTCCAGCAATGATTCGTGCAGCAGCGAAAAATCATCAGTTTGTAACTGTTATAACGGATTGCTCAGATTATGATGTTTTTTTGGATGAATTTAAAAGAAACAAAGGATGCACTGGTGCAAATTTTCGAAAAAAAATGGCCTATAAAGCCTATACACACACCGCAAGTTACGATGCATCGATTTCCGCATGGATGGGGAAGCAGGAAAAAGATGATTACCCTAAGCAAATGATTGAATTCGGTTCGCTAGTGCAAAGTTTGAGATATGGTGAAAATCCTCACCAAGAAGCTGCATTTTATAAAGATAATAGCGGTAGGCCTGGCGTGGCTTCAGCGACTCAGCATCAAGGTAAAGAGTTATCTTACAATAATATTAACGATACGGATGCGGCATTTGAGTTGGTTTGTGAGTTTGATCCATCTTTAAAATCAGCTTGTGCAATTATTAAGCATGCTAATCCCTGCGGTGTTGCAATCGGTGCAAATTTGAAAGAAGCTTACACGTCCGCCTTCAATTGTGACCAAACGAGTGCGTTTGGAGGTGTAGTTGCCCTTAATCAGACTTTGGATAAATCAGTAGCAGAAGAAATCTGCAATATTTTTACTGAGGTCGTTATTGCGCCAGACGCTACTCCAGAGGCTTTGGAAATATTTGCAAAAAAGAAAAATCTTCGGCTTCTAACCACCGATGGTTTGAAGAATTTTACAGATCGAGAAAAAACTATTCGACATGTCTCTGGGGGTTTTTTAGTACAAGATAGAGATACCGAAAGAGTTCTGGAAGCAAACCTTGACTTCGTTACCAAACGCAAACCTACTGACGCGGAATTGGAAGATATGCTCTTTGCTTGGAAAGTTGTGAAGCACGTAAAATCTAATGCTATTATTTATGCAAAAAATAATGCGACTGTTGGCATTGGAGCTGGGCAAATGAGTAGAGTTGATAGCTGTCGAATAGCAGCACAAAAATCAGTTGATATGGCCAAAAATCTATCTCTGGAATTTCCATTGATCCAAGGTTCTGCTGTTGCCTCGGATGCTTTTTTTCCGTTTTCAGATGGGCTTATGGTTGCAGCTGAGGCTGGTGCTACGGCGGTTATCCAGCCAGGAGGTTCTATGCGAGATGACGAGGTTATAAAAGCTGCCGATGATGCTAATCTCGCAATGGCCTTCACAGGTATAAGGCACTTTAGGCATTGAAATGAGAAAGTTCTATTTCATATTAATAGCCACATTTTGCGTTGATCAATTTTCTAAATGGTTTGTAGTATTTTGGCTAAATTTGATTTCACTAAATTCAATTGATGTTTTTCCTCCATTTGTAAACTTTCGAATGGGTTGGAATTATGGTGTTAATTTTGGCCTTTTCGGGCAGCAAGGCGGATTTAAATCATATTTTCTTATTTCACTATCAATTATTATTACTGTTTTAATTATTTTATGGATTTACCGATCAAAAACGAGCAGCTTTCAAGTTACCTTTGGCGCTTTACTATGTGGCGGTGCGCTGGCTAATGCTTTTGATCGTATTATTTATAACGGGGCAGTTGCTGACTTTCTGAATATGTCTTGCTGTGGTTTTTATAATCCATTTGTATTTAACTTTGCGGATGTTTTTATTTTTATTGGAGCGGTTGGTTTGGCTTTTTCCCCAGAAAATAAAATAGAATAAAATAATTTTGATAAATAATGATTTTATTTTATGTAAGGTTTAAGGAGAACTGAATAGTTTATGCGATTATCTACTTTTCTATTTATTTTTTTGAATTTTTTTTCGGCATGTAGTTCGGATAAAAGTCAAGTTGTTGACCTATATGATATAGATGTAGGTGAGCAAATAGTCGTTGTTCCATCTTCAGAACTTAAAATTCCCGAAAACTTGGATGTTTTGCCAGAACCCACGCCTGGTAACTAAGGTCTGACTTACCCTATAATTGGGTGGCGGAAATTTTGACATAATGACAGTTAGTTCTTTGAATATATTATGCAAACTTACCTTGGCAAAACCAGCCAGATGACATTAATCCACCATGTGCATAATAAATCCACAAGCGATCGCCTGTATCACACTGAACAAACCAGTAGTCTCGCACGCCACTACGCCATTTTGGCTCATCTAACCACCATTCAGGTGAGATTCGTTCTGGTCCGTAGCTTTCACTAATTTTCCATATCTTTCTGCGCCACTTAAACTGTGACAAAGGATTTGGTTTATTTGGGGCACTAATGATTTCAGGAGGCCATAGTTGAACTGGCCGGACGGACTTTGGTCTTGGCCAGTTTTTTGTTGGATCAGACCACGCGGCCGCTAATATATTATAAGTTTTTTCGGGTATATTACTTTCTGCTGGATTTAGTCTTGTAATATTTTCTAATCCAATTCTAACACCCAATTTGGAAATTAAATTTCCTATACTTATATTTTTTTTAGTGTGTGATCTGTTACGCTCACCTACCACCAAGTGTCCAATATGCTTATTTTTAGTTAGTACCTCGACCCTTACAGCTTCTAATCGTAAAATATCAATTCCAAATTTAACATCTAAGTCGTCAATTTTAATTATGATTAGATCACGAATGTACTCAAAAGAATTAGAGGGTTGGGCAAATCCCACTTCAATGCTTCCTATTGTATTATCTGTTCGGAAGGCTTGTAATAGGATTTTTTGTGCGCCGAGAGTTTTATTTTTTAAATTAGAACAAAGGCGATCTAATATACGATCAAGACCAGCTATAATGTCAGGCTTTAATCCAATGGGGTCAGGAAAACTCATCCTTACACCAAAGCTTAGCTCTGGTTGTAATGGCGAGATAGGTTCTGGGAGGCTGCCCAGTGCTTGGTCTACTCTTTTGAGCAAACTAAAACCAAATCTTCGACTAAGGGTTGCCCTTGGTTGGTTTATAATGTCACCAATTTGGCGTAGCCCGAGTTGAACTAATGTATTTTGTGTTTGAATTTCCAGTCTCAGAGCTGCGACTGGAAATTTGGAGATTGACTGTCTTATTTTACCAGGCGGTGCAATAAAATATTTACTACTTTTAGTAATTTTTAAATTATCTGATATATTACTCAAAGAGCGCTTTGCAGAACGAGAACGCGTTGCTCGTGCTTCTTGCTCAATAGCGTCACCATTTCGATAATTTTTTAATGTTTCCTCAGAGTATCGAGATAACGCCCATGCTGCTCCTAATGTGTCTGCACATCCTATTTTAGTAGTTAAACCTAGTTCGTCGTAGGCAAGTAAAATGTGGTGTATCATTTTATTTTCTCCACCAAACAAGTGTGAACATCCTGTTATATCCATGACTAATCCCATATTTCCTTCTGGTGCCACCCATGGGCTAAACTTGCTAGACCACCGACAAATACCCTTCAAAAATTGAGTTTCTGCATATGAGTTTTGAGTTTGTACGAATAAACGTGGGCAAATAGCGTTAGCATCACGTAAAGATTGTCCAACAAAAAGACCTTTATGGTTTGCAAAAGTGGAGATGGAGGTGATAATTTCACTTTGAGATTTTTGTGCTACAACAACAAGTGGTTCTTCTGGGTTGTGTTGGGTTTTGCGCAAAATACGTTCAGCTCCAAGGTGTGGAAACCAGGTTGCAATAACTCGACGACTAGGCATTTTGATACCTTTATTTTTGTTCACTATTTGTTCTTTAATTGAATTTAATCCCAACAAGCAATTAAAATTTTCTGTTCTCAACTAGAAAGAAAACTATCTTATTAGAATTAAATAATGGAGAGTGAAATGTTAAAAGGCGTTATTAGCTTATCAATCAGCATATTTTTTATGTCTATCAGTTCGACTTCGTTTGCAGGTGATACCGGTTATATTGCGCGCTCGAAATTAATGCAAAATATTAGATTAGAATTTTCAGTTCTTGCTCGTATGTCGAGAGAAAGAATTGAATTTGATGAAAGTTTGGCTGAATCTACACGCTTAAATCTACTAAAACTTGCAGCTTCTACGCCAGTTATATTTAAAGATGACGATCTACCAATAAACTCTGAGGCCTTACCTGCGATTTGGGAAAATTGGGATGATTTTGTAAGTAAATCTGCAGATTTGGAATTTGCGTTAGAGGGAGTCGACACATCGACATTAGCAGATTTAAGAGGCTCGCTTGGAAATGTAGGAGCGACATGTGGTTCATGTCATCAAAAATATAGAATGAAATAGTATTCTTTACATTTATTTATTCCCTATAATTAGCTAAGATTTTTCTTGGCAAGCTAACGTCAACCGTCCATGTTGTGTTTGTCATAGTGTTAATGGGGAAAATAATGAAAACAAGAGCGGCTGTTGCATTAGAAGCAGGAAAACCTCTAGAGGTTATGGAAGTTAATTTGGAAGGACCCAAAAAAGGGGAAGTTTTAATAGAAATCAAAGCTACTGGGATTTGTCATACAGATGAATTTACTCTTTCAGGTGCTGATCCAGAGGGATTGTTTCCGGCTATACTTGGTCACGAAGGAGCAGGGGTTGTTGTTGAATTAGGACCTGGTGTGACAGATCTAAAAGTTGGTGATCATGTCATACCGCTTTACACTCCTGAATGTAGGCAGTGTGAATATTGCTTGAATCCCAAAACCAATCTTTGTCAAGCAATCCGTGAGACACAAGGCCAAGGGCTTATGCCCGATGGAACTAGTAGATTTAGCATGCTTAATGGAACTCCTATTTTGCACTATATGGGGTGTTCAACTTTTTCGAACTATACCGTTTTACCAGAAATTGCTTTAGCCAAAATTAATTCTGAGGCTCCGTTTGAAAAGGTTTGCTACATTGGTTGTGGCGTCACTACGGGAATTGGCGCGGTTATCAATACAGCGAAAGTCGAGATTGGGAGCCGTGCTATAGTTTTTGGCCTTGGTGGTATAGGGTTAAATGTAATTCAAGGCTTAAAGCTTGCAGGTGCTGATCAAATAGTTGGTGTGGATTTGAATTCTGGAAAGCAGTCCATGGCTGAAAAATTTGGTATGACAGATTTTGTTAATCCGTCCGATGTAAAAGATGACTTGGTTGCACACTTAGTCAATTTAACAAAGGGGGGCGCAGATTATACTTTTGATGCAACCGGTAATGTTAATGTAATGAGAACTGCACTTGAAAGTGCTCATAAAGGTTGGGGTGAAAGTATAATAATTGGGGTTGCTCCCGCAGGTGCAGAAATTTCAACCAGACCTTTTCAATTGGTTACTGGAAGAGTTTGGAAAGGTACAGCTTTCGGGGGTGCGCGCGGTCGGACTGATGTCCCTAAAATAGTAGATTGGTACATGGACGGAAAAATTCAAATAGATCCTATGATTACGCATAGTTTTTCACTAGACGACATTAATAAAGGGTTTGATTTAATGCATGAGGGTAAAAGCATAAGAAGTGTAGTAGTTTTCTAATTACATTTTACTAATTTTAATACCTTATCTGACTTAAAAAAATAATTTAATGATCGAAATTTTCTATAAGACAATACCGTTCTTTGCTCTTATCGGTTTGGGGTATTCTGCGGCTATAACTCGGTTTTTTCCAGCGGAAGCTACAACATATTTGACGAAGTTTATTTTTTATTTCGCCCTTTCAGCCATGCTGTTTCGATTTTCATCCAACTTATCATTGAGTGAGCTCTATGATCCTGAATTTATATTTGCCTATCTATCCGCCTCACTAATAATTTATTTCTTAGCAACGGCTGTTGCGATTTTCAGAAAAAAATCGCCATCAGAGGCTGCGGTTGAGGCTCAGTGTTCTGTTATCGGTAATGTAGGTTTTTTGGGAATACCTATGCTGGCCATTTTAATGGGTGCTGAAGCTGTAGGTTTTATAATGCTTATACTAGCCATTGATTTAATTGTTTTTGGGTCATTAATTGTTCTGATAATTGTAGCTGGTAAAGATAAAAAATTGGATATTTCCCTTTTTTATCGTGTGCTACTTGGGCTAATGAAAAACCCAATGATTGTTTCGATAACTTGTGGTTTATTATGGTCTGCAAGTGGATGGTCTATTCCAGTTCCGATAAATGAATTTGTTATAATATTAGGATCTGCCGCAACTCCCGGTGCTTTGTTTGCAATTGGTGCGTCTTTAGCTCAAAAATCTACGGAAAGGTTTGAGGTTGCCGCATGGTTAAGCTTTTGCAAGTTGGTGCTACATCCTATCGCCGTTTTCATAGCGGTATTTTATGTTTTTAAAGTCGAACCGTATGCTGCAACTGTGATGATTGCCGCGGCGTCACTTCCTGTAGCAGGAAATATTTTTATGGTGGCGCAACATTACAATGTTGCGCCTAAACGTGCATCTGCAGCTATTTTTTTATCTACAGTACTTTCTATATTAACCGTTTCTTTTACTATAGCGTGGGTTAATAACCTAAATTGACTTTTAAAAAAATCAGTGTTTCAAAGCTGGCTAGACCATCGTGACGATTTTGAGGGTATTCTATGAAAACACATTCAGAAAATAAATGCTTCGAAGGAATGCAGGGCGTTTATCAGCATTGGTCGAAAGCTTGTGATTGCGAGATGACTTTTGGAATATTCATGCCGTCAATTGCAATTAGTGAGCACGTCCCTTTAGTTTGGTATTTGTCGGGCTTAACTTGTACGCATGAAAATGCGATGACGAAGGCTGGTGCTCAAGCAGCTGCGGAAGAGTTTGGCGTAGCCATAGTTTTTCCTGATACATCACCTAGAGGCAGTGCTGTGCCTGATGATGATGACTATGACCTTGGACAGGGCGCAGGATTTTATTTAAATGCTACAGAAAAGCCCTGGGTTAGTAACTTCAAAATGTGGGATTATATTACCGTTGATCTAACCGAAATCATAAGTGAAAATTTCAGTGTTGATATGGCACGGCAGTCGATTATGGGACACTCTATGGGTGGGCATGGTGCGCTAACAATTGGTATGGGAACGCCCGGTCGTTTTAAATCAATTTCTGCCTTAGCACCTATCTGCAATCCGACAGGATCTGATTGGGGAAGAAAGCAATTGGTAGCCTACCTTGGGAATGATGAACAAACTTGGGTCAAACATGACTCAAGTATTTTGATGTTAAATGAAGGTTTCGATGGCAAAGTATTAATCGACGTAGGTAGTAAGGATCAATTTATTGATTTGCTTAGACCGGAGACATTAGCTAGTGCCATGTTTAAAAGGCGTCAGCCGGGTGAATTTAGGATGCAATCTGGTTACGATCACAGTTACTTTTTTGTTTCCACATTCGTCGAGGACCATGTGGCGTTTCATGCAGATTTATTAAATAATGAATAGGAAAAATATTGGATTTCAGAAACAAATCTAAAAAATATTATTTATTCAAAGTTCAGCCATGAAAATTTATGTGGATGCTGATGCTTGTCCGGTCAAAAAAGAAATAGAGCGAGTTGCCTCAAGAAATAAAATAGAAGTTTTACTTGTATCAAATGGTGGCTTACGTCCCATCTCACACCCGTTTATTCAAAATATATTTGTTTCTACTGATTCAGACGCTGCCGATAAATGGATAGTTGATAACGGTCAATCAAACGATTTGGTTATAACTGCTGATATCATTTTGGCTGATAATTGTATTAAAAAGGGGATGTTAGTTTTGAAGCCAAACGGCGAGGAGTTGAACCAGGCCAATATTGGAAATACGCTCTCCTTGAGAGATTTAAGCTCAGACTTACGAGCAGCTAACCCCTTTTACCAGGGTTCTGGTAAAACCTTTTCAAAACAAGACAAAATTCGCTTTTTAGATAATCTTGAGAAAATAATCCGAATTAATAATCAAAAGATTTAGACAACATATAATTTTAATAAGCTCTTTTAATTTTTGACTATGACTAAGTTTGCCAGAATATTAAAAATTTAAGCATTCATAAGATAAAAATTTGTTTATAAGTTGTGAATATCAATAGTTCAAAATGGAGATACTGAAGTGCATATGATATCTTATCAGGATTGTGATCCTATTCTGAGTTGGAGAGATTTAACTAATGCTATTCAGTTAGGACATGAGCTCAATAAGGCCGAAATATCTGATACATTTTTATATCGTAGAGACGATACGTTACTCTCGAGATCAGCTTGGATTGATGGTATGGGAATTGCTGTAAAATGCGCAACAATATTTCCTGGTAATAAAAATTTTAAAAAACCGGCAATAAATGGCGCCGTAAATTTATTTGACGACAAAACTGGTCAATTAAGTGCGGTTATCGATTTTCATTTGGTGACAAAATGGAAGACGGCTGGTGGTAGTATTCTTGCGGCTAAATTACTGGCCCGACCCAATAGTCGAAATATTTTGATTTTAGGGGCTGGTACTGTTGCTTACACCCTTAGGCAAGCCTATGGCAATTTTTTTCCTGATGCTCACTTTTCTGTTTGGAATAGGACCTCAGGGCGTGCGGAAAAATTTGCAGCTAATTTCCCAAACACAATGGCTGTAAATGACTTAGAAAAGGCTATTTCAAATGCTGATATTATTTCAGCTGCAACCATGTCAAGTGAGCCTTTGATAAACGGAAAATGGTTAAAGCCCGGCCAACATATTGATTTAATAGGAGCTTATCGTCCAGATATGCGTGAAGCAGATGATATAACCCTTAAAAGATCAAAGATCTTTGTCGATAGTTTTGAAACCACTATTGATCATATAGGTGAATTAAAAATACCTATAGCCTCTGCTGCGATCGAACGTGAAGATGTGTTATCAGACTTTTATAATATTGAGGCATTCCACCGTTCTTCAGATGATGAGATTACTCTTTTTAAAAATGGGGGTGGTGCGCATCTAGACTTGATGACAGCGCACTTTATTCTTCAGACGTGGTTGGAAAATAATTGATTATAGCTCTGTTACTTTTTTTTACTTTCTTTGTATTCCCCATACTGAAAGAAGCTACCAAGCAAAAACTGGGAGACAAGGAAAGAAATAATGCCCCTGGTAATTTTGTAACTTTGTCTAGGGGTGTAGTTCACTATCGTTGGTTTGGAGCTGAAACGGGTGACCTCGTAATTTGCATACACGGATTAACGACGCCCAGTTTTGTATTTGAGGGTTTGGCAAGTCATTATGCTAATAATGGAAAGCGTGTTTTAGTTTATGACCATTATGGGAGAGGATATTCTGATCGGCCCAAGGCAAAACAAGATAAAGTTTTTTTTATCAATCAATTAAATGAGCTTTTAAATAAACTTGAAATAAAAGAGCAAAAGTTTGAGTTAGTGGGCTACTCTATGGGAGGGTCGATCGCAGCTGCGTATGCTGCACACAATCCAGGCAGGCTGAATAAGCTAATTTTAATAGCATCTGCAGGGGCGGGTCATAATCTTGGAGTTTCAGCTAAAGTAGCAAAAATCCCATTTATTGGGTGGGTGTTATTTTCAATATTCTTTGGATTGCAACACGCGCGCTCAACTAAAATAGATACAGGCTTCAAAAGTTCTGTTCCAAAAGTTGCTGAGCGGCAATTGAATGAATTGCGTTATAGGGGATTTGTGCCGTCAGTTTTGGCAAGTATAAAAGGTATTTTGTCTAACGATAATTATGATGACCATAAAGCTTTGCGAGATGCCGATTTTGAAATTCTGGCCTTTTGGGGTGATTGTGACACAGTGGTTCCAATCTCAAATAAAGAGGTGCTTTCCAGTTGGAATTCTAGGATAAATAATATCGTTATACGTGATGGGTCCCATTCGCTTCCTTTCTCTCACACGAAAGAAATTACAGATGCTATAAATCTAATCGGTTAAAATTTTATTGCTTCAATAAATGTTGAGTAGACTAAGTTATGCGTTTAATGACAGTAGTCCAAATGTTTAGGCCAAAATGGTAAAATGAAAAAGCTTACGGATACATATAATCAAATGATTTCTGACGGATCTCTTGAAGATGATCTAGGGCAAAGAATAATATTGAAGGAACTTGAAAAAGTTAACCATGGGATTTCGAGAAGCAAAGCCAAATCACTTTTCTTTAAAAAGATTGATGATTTCAAAGGCGTATATATTTGGGGTGGTGTAGGATGTGGTAAGTCCATGCTTATGGACTTATTTGTGAAAAATCTTTTGGTTCCCAATCGCCGAGTCCATTTTCATGCGTTTATGCAAGAAATTCATGCATCTTTGCATAACGCTCGTGGTTCAGGAACAAAGGATCCATTAACTGTAGTTGCTAACAAAGTAATCAAAAATTTTAGAGTTTTAGCTTTGGATGAAATGCAGATAAAAGATATTACGGATGCTATGATCGTTGGAAGATTATTTACGCTGCTCTTAGATGGGGGAGTACAGATCGTAACAACTTCAAACAGAGTGCCATCGGACCTATATAAAGATGGCTTAAATCGGCAGTTATTTTTACCGTTTATAGCCCTGATAGAAAGTCAGTTAAATATTTTAAATTTGCCAAGTAAAACTGATTATAGAAAAAACAGGCTCCGTGGAACTCCTGTTTATTTTAATCTACAAGATACGAAAGCAAAAAATAAGTTGGACAATCTTTGGGAAGAGTTGTCAGGTGATGAAAATCAAGATTTTCATCTCATAGTAAATAAAAGAAAAATAAAATTTCCTTTTTATTCAAACGGTGTCGCCAAGTTTACTTTTTTTGAGCTTTGTAGGGAAAATCGAGGCCCAGCGGATTTTTTGGCAATAGTTGATAACGTGAGAGTTCTTATCGTTGAAAACGTCCCTCAATTGGGCAGGTCCAATTTTAATGAAGCTAAACGTTTTGTTACGTTAATCGATACTATTTATGAGGCTGGTATTGTATTCATATGCTCTGCCGCTGCTGAACCAGAATATCTTTATTTGGAGGGCGAGGGTGTTTTTGAGTTTGAGAGAACAGTGAGCCGACTAAATGAAATGCAGTCTGACAGTTGGGGCAAAAAACTTATTCTGTCTCCATAAAGTATAAGGCTCAGTCTATATGACTGAGCCTTTGCCTGTATAAAACCGCGTTATCCCAAGTTATATTTCTTTAGGTTTAATGCAGCGTTGCTCTATTAATGACAAATTGATTCGAATCAGTCAACATAAGTGATTCGTTTTTTAAGGTTTTTTTTGAAATTATTGGTTTTCGCCGAGTATTTGACCAGCTAAATACAGCGATCCACAGATTAAAACCCGACAATCGGGAAATTGATTAGCCACGAATTGAACTCCCTCAGAGATCGAAGTAAAGCTCTTGGAATTTATCCCCAATTCATTTGCACTTTTAGCTGTTTCCTCAGCAGTTAATGTATTTTGTTCATTTGGAATGCTCACAGCCGCTAGGAATTTCACTAAATTTGATAATGGAGAAAGATATCCCGCGACATCTTTTGTTTTTAGCATGCCACAAATTAAAACGATTTGTTTTTTATTTTGAGTAGATAAGTAATTTGCCAATGCTTTTCCAGCAGCAGGGTTATGCCCACCATCTAGCCAAACATCTGAATGACCAAGTGTAGCAAGTATTGGTCCAGTACTCAGTTTTTGCATGCGTGCTGGCCATTTCGCTTTGGAAACCGCTCCATAAAAAGCTTCTTTTCTTCCTGTCAACTGGGTTAGAGCCGCAATAGCTATACCTGCATTCTGAATTTGATGTGTTCCTAAGAGATTTGGTAACGGTAGCTCAATTGTTGTGGTTTGATCCTCATATAAAATACTATCGCCTGTTTGTTTGATGCGCCACTGCTGTCCCTCAGCTAAAATTGGAGCTTTTTGTTCTAATGCTTTTTCAGTTATTACCTGAAGTGCATTTTTATCTTGTTTTCCTATAATAATTGGGCAAAAAGGCTTTATTATACCTGCTTTTTCGGCTGCGATTTTTTTAACAGTGTTTCCCAAGAATTGTTCATGGTCGATTGAGACTGGCGTAATGACAGTGAGAGCAGGATGTGCAATAACATTTGTAGCATCTAATCTTCCGCCTAACCCTACTTCCAGCAAAACATAGTCTGCATGTTTGCGCGACATCGCCAAGATGGCGGCACAAGTGGTGATTTCAAAATATGTTATAGGTCGATCTTTATTTGCTGAATAACATTCATTTAAAATCTCAGTTAAGTCATTTTCATCTATAAAATTATCGTTTAGTTGAATACGTTCGTGGAACCGAACTAAATGAGGTGACGTGTACGCATGAGTTTTTAGACCAATTTGATTAAGTCCTGCCCGTAGCATTGATAGTGTGCTACCTTTCCCATTTGTTCCAGCAATATGAATAACTTTGGGAAGATTATTTTGGGGATTACCCAAAGCCTCAAGAAGGGACCATACACGATCCAGAGTTAAATCGATAACTTTTGGATGCAAAGTCATCATACGATTTAAAATGAAATCAGAACTTAAATTTCTCATTTTTTGGACGATTTTAAGTTTCTAACTTTGGTGAAGGTAAATCACCCTTTATTTGCGGTGAATTATTGGTGAGTAGGCGGATAATTGTAATTAATTCATCGCGCATTTCTAATCTAGAAGTTACGCGGTCCAACATTCCATGATCTAACAGATATTCAGCTCGTTGAAATCCTTCTGGTAATTTCTCTCGGATAGTTTGCTCGATGACCCTAGGCCCAGCAAAGCAAATCAACGCGTTCGGCTCAGCAATATGAACATCTCCAAGCATAGCGTAAGATGCGGTAACACCTCCGGTTGTTGGATGGGTTAAAACTACAATATAGGGCAGTTTTGCTTCTTTGAGCATTTGTATTGCGACGGTCGTTCTCGGCATTTGCATTAAACTTAAAATGCCTTCTTGCATTCGTGCACCACCAGCTGCTGAAAATAAAACTAAAGGACGTTTAAGCTCAACAGCACGCTCAGCAGCTTTAACGATAGCGTTGCCAACATACATACCCATTGAACCACCCATAAAGGAAAAATCCTGAGCTGCTATTACTACTGGAGTTCTGCCCATCTCACCTTCTGCAATTAACATAGCCTCTGTCTCACCTGTCGTTTTTTGAGCAGATTTCATACGGTCAGGGTACTTTTTTTGATCCTTAAATTGCAGTGGATCAATAATTGGTTTGGGAACCTTTATCTCTACAAAAATTCCTCCATCGAATAAACTCCCAAATCTGTCTCGAGGTGTGATCGGCATGTGATGGCCACACTCAGTACAGACATTTAGGTTCTCGCTAAGTTCGCGGTGGAAAAGCATGGTGCCGCATGAGGTGCATTTGGACCATAGATTATCTGGGGTTTCCCGCCTTGAAAAAATCGAATTTATTCTTGGGCGAACGTAATTACTAATCCAGTTCATTATTTTCCCATGCGATACAACTTAACCACTTACAATCTTAAGCAGGTTGCTTCAAAAATGCAATTACCGTACAGGCACTTCTAGTGACAAAGTCAAAAAATTATTAAAAATTTTATAGACATAGATGAAACAAGGTATTTAAGTGCACTAAGGCCTATTTCTGCGTATAGAGATTAACATGAGAAGCATATTTTTTCAAGTTAAGCACGAATTTCCGACGTGGAAAATCGTGTTAGGTTTTTTCATAATTTCCGTTTTTTATGTTCTTGGTTCATTTGCGATCGGTCTGATTTGTTCAAGTGCCAGTTTCTGTACCTTTTCTACCGGCTTAGGCAGAACACCTTTATCCCTTCTTTTTGTGCTTTTTAGCTTTGTACCTATTTGGATTGGTGTTTGGGTGGCTATGAAATTCATTCACAATGTTCCAATGAAAGAGCTTTTTGGTTCTTTTGGAAAATTAGACTTTCAACTTTTGTTAAAGGGTTTTTTTGTAATGCTGGTTTTGGGTATCAGCATTGAAAGTGTACTTCAATTTATACCAGTGGTCAGTGATTTCATTTACTATGAACCAAATCAAGTTTTATTTTTATCTGATTGGGTTAAATGGCTTCTGCCAGTGATACTTTTTATTTTTGTTCAATCAGCTGCTGAGGAGCTTATTTTTCGAGGTTATTTGCTACAAATAATATGGTCGAAAAGTGCCAGCTATTTGTATGCTGTTATTTGCCCCTCTCTAATTTTCGGCCTTCTGCATTTTGATGCTCAGTCATACGGGGCTAACGCGTGGTTTTATTGTTTTAATACTTTTGTCGTAGGTTGCCTACTCTGTCTTGCTACACTTCATACGGGAAATATAGCTTTAGCTTTTGGCCTTCATTGGGGTGGAAATACAGTTTCCCTGGTTTTTTTTGGTGTCCATGGGAATTTAGATGGGATGGCGTTATGGTTAACATTTCTAGACCCAAAATCTGGAGCTATGGGCATAGCTTTGATTATCTCTACCATTTTTATGATTTTAATTTATTCTTTTTGGGCGTTGTTTTATTTTAGTAGTTTTTTACCAACCTTTAGGGTTAAAGAATAAAAGTTATGACTTGATTTTAATGAACCGATTTTTACTCATCACAATGTTAATCTTTGTATCTGGCTGTGCCAGTGATTTTGGCTTTCAGGGTCAATCTCACAACATTGTTTCCACCTCAGAATTTAAGTTTAAATCTGGAATATCGGGGAATGTTCCTCCAGGCCTTTGCCAAATAAAACAACTAAAGTCGGAAAGGGATGGTTACGGCATTGTATTTTTTTCGAATTGTAATCGCGATACTAAAAATAAATCACTTGTAACATTAACTTATTTGAATTTGGGTCAAACTCAAAATGTAGGTTTGTTTTCCAAAGATGAATTTAATAATTCATTTGCTAGTTTTCAAAAGCATGATGCCTTGAACCCAATGATTGATCAAAAGTCTCTGCGTATTCTGCGAGTTAAAGAAAATTATATTTTGATGGCAAACTATTATGTTCCAAAAGGTAAAAATTTACCAAATTTTAGAGCAAAAGCTTACCTAAACTCCATTATGCTGTCTGTTAAAATTCCTAAAAACCTGTCTTCGGTCAAGATAAACTTTTATGAGAACGTAGACACTATTCCAAGACCAAGAAAAAGACCTTCTGCCAAAGTTCTCAAAAATCGATCCTTGGAAAAAGTAAATTTTAACGACAGGGAAGATCCCATCCCAATACCAAGAAAACGGCCTTTAATATTTTAATATCATTTTTTTTGTTTATATAATGTGATGCGTTATATTTGAAGCGTTTTTGAATTCCAGAGTAGGCAGAAGTTAAGGGCAAAAAGAGTTTACAAAATGAATATTGATTTCCCAAATTTATTAAAACCGTTAGATTTAGGTTTTACAACTTTGAAAAATAGAGCGCTTATGGGCTCAATGCATACCAATCTTGAGGAAACTAAAGATTGGAATAGAGTTGCAGAATTTTATGCAACCAGAGCCCGTGGTGAAGTCGCTCTAATGGTGACAGGTGGAATTGCACCAAATGTTGAGGGAGGTGTTTTTCCTGGGGCTGCAGGTCTATTTGATGCAAATGATGTTGCTAATCATAAAATTGTAACGGACCGTGTGCACGGTTCAGATGGTAAAATTGCAATGCAAATCTTACATGCTGGTCGTTATGCATATGGGCCTAATTGTGTTGCTCCATCTCCAGTAAAATCACCTATATCACCATTTGCACCCGCAGAACTCGATGCAGCAGGCATAGAAAAGCAAATTGTCGATATTGTGACAACCGCTTGTCGAGCCCGAGATGCTGGTTACGACGGAGTAGAAATTATGGGGTCAGAAGGTTATTTTTTAAATCAATTTTTAGTCCGTCATACAAATAAAAGGACAGATCAGTGGGGTGGAAGTTATGAAAACCGTATGCGGTTACCAATTGAAATTGTGGCACGTATTCGAGAAGCTGTAGGGCGTGATTTTATATTAATTTTTCGGCTATCTATGATTGATTTAATCCCTAATGGCTCAACCCACGATGAGGTTGTCATGCTGGCTAAGGAAGTTGAGCGAGTAGGGGCAACAATAATAAACACTGGTATTGGCTGGCATGAAGCTAGAATACCCACGATTGCAACCTCTGTTCCGCGTGCAGCTTTTGCATGGGTTACAAAAAAAATGATGGGAAAGGTTTCTATTCCAATCATAACTTCAAACAGAATTAATTCTCCGGCGGTGGCAGAGGAGGTTTTAGAAGCTGGATGTGCTGATATGGTTAGTATGGCACGTCCTTTTTTGGCTGACCCAAATTTTATAAAAAAAGCAATATCAGGTAACGAAAAAAAAATTGCACCATGTATTGCTTGTAATCAAGCTTGCTTAGACCACACCTTCAGTGGAAAAATTAGTTCGTGTCTTGTAAACCCAAAGGCTTGCTTTGAAACAGAGTTAGTTGACACCAAGGCGCTGAATAAAAAGTCAGTTGCAGTTGTTGGTGCAGGACCAGCAGGGATGTCTGCGGCCGTTGAAGCTGCAGAACGTGGACATCAGGTAACTTTATTTGAAAAGGCTCAGGCAATTGGCGGTCAACTGAATTTGGCGAAAATGGTGCCGGGTAAAGAAGAATTTTGGGGCCTAGTGGATTGGTTTGGGGAAATGCTAAATAGCAGTGGGGTTGACGTTAGATTAGGCAAATCAGTTACTTCTGCTGATGTTATAGGGTTTGATGAGGTTATCGTTGCTACAGGGGTAATCCCACGTGATGCAAAGATTAAGGGGCATGAAAAAAATAATGTTTTAAGTTATGTGGAAGTATTGAATGGCGAAGGAAAAGTTGGTCAAAAAGTTGCTGTTGTTGGAGCTGGTGGTATAGGTTTTGATGTGTCTGAATATCTGGTTCACGAAAGCAGAACTAATTTTAAACAAATAGAAATTCCTGATTGGATGAAAGAATGGGGCGTAGGAGATCCGGAGAAAACAGCCGGAGGACTGGCAGAAAGTGGGCCAATGCCAGAGAAACCACTGCGACAGGTTACTTTAATGCAGCGAAAAAAGCAAAAAGTTGGCCGGGATTTGGGGAAAACCACTGGTTGGATTCATCGGAGTGCCCTTAAGATGAAAAACGTTCAAATGATTGGAAACTTAAATTACGAAGAAATAAACAAAAACGGAATTATGGTTTCTGATGGCGAAATACGTGACAATCCAAGATTGGTAGCCGCTGATACAATTGTAATATGTGCAGGTCAAGATAGTGAACGCAGTCTAGCTGATGACTTAATCAAAAAAGGCAAAAAAGTTCATATTATAGGAGGAGCAGATGTTGCTTCTGAGCTCGATGCCAAAAGAGCTATTGATCAAGGTGTGCGACTGGCTATCTCTTTATAAGAAAATTTGCCATGAAATCATGGATTGCTTAGGGCATTATTAAAATTGCCTCGACGCGCCTATTTTTCTTCCTAGATTTTTCTGTTGAGTTGTTAGTTTTTGGTGAAAGGAACCCAATTCCCTGAGCTGATATTCTACTTTGTTCAATACCATAACTTTTGATTAACCTATCTACTACTGCTTGCGCACGGTTTCTAGACAGGTTTATGTTTGTGCTTAATTCTCCAATAGCATCACTGTGGCCGACTAATATTATTGAAGATCGAGGTGTCGATTCCAAGAAAATTGCCAAAGCTGATAAGCTTTCAAAAGGGCCTTTACCTAAATCAGAAGATCCACTTCGATAAATTAAATCATCAAGTACGATAGCTCCATCTTCCTGTAACTTAGAGCTATAGCTATCTTGCAACGGCTCTTTATTACGTAAAACCAAATCGTTCTTAGTTGTCCCAACTGAAAGAATTTGTAAGTAAATCGTATCTCCAAGTTTGCTTGCAATTAAAGAAATAGCAGAGCTATTTTTCACAGCTGTGATTACTGAATAATTAGTGACGTTAACAAGCATAAAGGGTGGGTTGGAAACCGCGAGGTTTTTACGAAAATTGAACCCACCACACACATGAGTATTACAATAAAGTTTAATGGTAAATTGCTTACTATTTAAGTGCGTAATTATCGGTTGTAAAATCTGATCTAGTGTCAATGAGGTACCATCGATCTGATAAACGTTGGTTGTGGTTCGGCCCCTAACATCTAGCCTAGAAATGCCTTTCTCTCTATTCCAGGTAGAAATTTCTACCGGAATACTTTTAACGTCAGTTTTATCGGAGAAGACGAGCCTTGCTGAAGAAGGTAATTCAATTGCAAAGACATAAGTGCCCGTTAAACACAAAAAGCTAGCCAAAATATTTAAAAATATTTTAACGATTTTTTGAGTGATAATCATCATTGGGTTTCATATTGATAGCGCTTGCCACGCGATTGCTCATATTAAAGAAAGCAATGATATTGGTTATATCCCAAATATCAGCATCGTTAAAACCTACATCCCGTAAATTTTGGCGGTCAGTTTCATCAATTTTGTGGCTTTCAATTGTGACTTTTTCAGCAAACTCTAGCATGACTCTGCTACGAGGGTCCAAATCAGCTGTCCTAAAGTTCATCACTAGCTTTTCGCCAAGTATTGGATCATCAGACAACTCTCTTACGGCGGCGCCATGAGCTGTTAGGCAGTAAAAGCATCGGTTGATTGAGGAGACAACGACTGCTATCATTTCTCTTTCTAATTTTGATAAATTACTGTCTGCCAACATCAATTCGTTGTACAAGCCAGTGAAGGCATTTAACTTATCGATATTAAACGAATGGGCTTTCAAAACGTTTGGAACAAGACCAAGTTTGTTTTGACATGCGTTAAAATATTTTTCAATCCCGTCTGGAAGAGGATCAACGGGTGGCAAATTCAATGATGTTGTAAGGTTTTTTGGTTTCATTTTTAGGCCTTTGGAATACGATAGTGATATTTATTCACAAGTTGGAATTCAAGTGAAGAATAAAGACTAGTAGCAGCAGCATTTGTTTCCGTTGTTACTACCATTAATTTTGCACAATTATGTTCCTTTGCCCATTGTCCGGCATGTTTCATTAATGCTCGAGCCACGCCTTGGCGTCTCGAATTTCTGTCAACGACGAGTGCATGGAGAAATGCCACATCTCCACTTTTTGCTATAAATGCTGAAGCTACTGGATTATCGCCCGATCGCCCCAGAATACTTGTTTTCAGATTGGGGGCTCTGTCCATAACAGCCTGTCTTTGCCAACCGATACCGTATGAATTCCAAAGCTCTTTTTGGACATGGAGTGCAGGCCAAATCGAAAACATTTTAATCGGTGGTGGTTCACTTTTTATGAGCTCAGCAACAGCGATTTCAAAAATACAACTTCTATCAAAAATTTGATAGTTTAGCTCATTAAGCTTTTTATCGAATAAACTATTAGATTGGTAAACCATAAATATTTCAGATTTACCTAATTTTTTCAAAAGATCTTTTAATTTTATAAAAGAAGCTTCTTCCCAAACCCCTTCTAAACTAATTGCTGATGCACGCTTTCCGGCTCCGTCACTTATACGTATTTTCCAATTGTCGAAGTGAATTACCTTTTCTGCTGGCCAAGTATCTTCAAGAAGTATAAGAAAGTCACTTTGTTTAATTTCAAATTTCATATGAGTATAAGAATTTTTTCTTTGGCTTTTATCATCAATTCCTTATCTTTTCCCCTGATCACAATATTTGTACCATGGACCCCTTTTTCATTAAAAGGGTATGATCCAAAACTTAATTCACTGAATTTTCTTACTATTTTCTCTAGTTCTAAAGCTATATCGCCCTCGCCTTTATACAGTTTAACTGACAGTGATAATGTAGGGGATCCTTTTTTAAGATTTGGTAAAATTGTTTTTAACATGGATTGGAAAATTCTTGGGACACCTGCCATCACGTAGACGTTTTCAATTACATAACCAGGAGCACCAGAAATTGTATTTTCGATCAAGTCTGCTGTTTCGGGAATTCTAGCCATGCGAAGTCTTGCCTCATTCAGTTCTATACCTTTTTCATCATAATATTTTTTCAAGATTTTAAATGCATCAGATCGAACAGAAACTTGTCTCCCAAAAGCTTTTGCTACGCAATCTGTCGTAATATCATCATGAGTTGGACCTATTCCACCAGACGTAAATAAATAATCAAATTTTGTTCTCAATTCGATGATATTTGACACAATAGCATCATCATCATCCCTGATAAAACGCGCCTCTGATAAATTTATTCCTATTTCAGTCAATTCATTTGCTAAATGATGCATATTTGCATCGTGAGTTCTCCCAGAAAGAAGCTCATCGCCAATAACAAGCATAGAGGCAGTTGGTTGTTCCATGATTTGTCCTTAACATTTCATCGGTGGAAACATATAGCTTACGGTATGCAATTTAAAACCAATCTTATCAAAGGTAAATTACTGAAACGTTACAAAAGGTTTTTGGCTGATGTTATGCTAGAGGATGGAACAGAAGTAATTGCTCATTGTCCTAATCCTGGTTCAATGTTGGGCTTAGCATCAGCAGGTACTTCAGTTTGGTTGGAACCGAATAATGATCCCAAGAAAAAGTTAAAATATGGTTGGCGTTTGGTCGAACAACAAGATCGAATGGTCTGTATTGACACTAGCATTGCCAATATTGTTGTAAAAGAAGCATTACAAAAAAGGGAAATTCTTGAACTAAGCTATCAGGACTTTAAACCAGAGGTAAAATACAGCGATAACAGCAGGATTGATTTTTTATTGAGTTCATCAAGTCAACAGACTTATTTGGAAATAAAAAGTGTAACTTTGATGAGGGAAAAAGGCATAGTTGAATTTCCGGA
>JAQWIK010000024.1 GCA_029248915.1 Paracoccaceae bacterium
AACTAATATTGCAACAATAATACCATCAAATCTATCCATGAACCCACCGTGCCCCGGTATAATATTTGAGCTATCCTTCACATTGCATTTTCTTTTTATAAAGCTTTCGAAAATATCGCCAATTTGAGAGCAGAAGGATAATAATATTGCAAATAAAAACAAAGTCCGCGCGCCAAACATAAAATCAATAAAAACTTTTTGCTCCATAAAAAAGTAAGTACAAATTATTGTTCCTAACCAACCGGAAACTATTCCGGCCCAAGTTTTGTTTGGAGAGATACTAGCAAAAAATTTTGGGCCACCAATCAAGCGTCCACCGAAATAACCAAAAGTATCCGTTACAATCACAACACAAATAACCCACCCTACAAATAAAATTCCAAAATCTGCCCTCAATTCTAAAAAATACACCCCCCCAAGGATAATAACCACCGAATAAAATACCCCAGCAAATTTTTGGATTTTAAATAAAAAGTACTGGCAGGACAATGAAAATGCCAAAACTCCAATAGATAAAAACCAATCACTCGAATAATTTAGTATCATGAGGGTCATAAGCCCAACAAGCGATGAAAACTGTGGTGCTCCAGAATTATTAGGACTCTGCATTTTGGCTAATTCAAAGTGCATCGCTGACACTAGGATGGACACTGCAAGTAGTAAGAATAAACCACCACAAAATACTGCCCAAAACCCAACTACAATCAATGCTGAAGCAGAATAAAGACGTGAAGGCAGGTCGCTCCACCGCGCTGTTGTCATGATGCTAGCAATCCGCCAAAACGACGTTCCTTGCCGGCAAAAATAGCCACGATTTTCTGAAAATCCTGCACCGTAAAATCTGGCCATAAAGTTTTTACAAACTCATATTCAGAATATGCTGATTGCCAAAGCAAGAAGTTTGATATTCTGGCCTCTCCCGATGTTCTTATAACCAGATCGGGATCTGGCAAAACATAAGTATCAAGATATCCCGCCAACGTTTGCTCATTAACCGTTTCTGGATTAAGAAAACCCTTTGCTACATCCTGCGCCATGCGCTTCGTCGCTCGAGCAACCTCATCTCTTCCCCCGTAATTTATAGCAACAGTTAAATTTACGAGCGAGTTTTTTGCAGTCATTTCTTCTAGCTCATCCATTAACTGAACTAACCCTGGCTCAAGACGCAAACGATCACCAATAAACCTTACACACACACCAGCATTAACTAATCTTTTTGCTTCGCTCAAAATATATTTCTTAAAGAGTCTCATCAAACCGGCAACCTCGGTTTGTGTGCGCTTCCAATTCTCTGTAGAAAACGCAAAAACAGTTAGGTAACGAACACCAAGATGAGGACAGGCCTCAACTATATCCCTTACTCGCTTTGCGCCAGCCTGATGCCCGTACAGACGTGGCTTTCCACGAGCTGCAGCCCACCTCCCATTGCCATCCATGATAATTGCAACATGTTCGGCAGTCCGATTTATTTCTTTATCTTTTGGCATATTGGAGTCAGTTAAACCTGCATTATCTCGTCCTGTTTATTATTCAATAAACTATCTATTTTACCGACATAGCTGTTTGTTAGCTCTTGAACCTCATCTTCCCAAAACTTCTGATCGTCCTCAGACATTCCATCCGCCCTAGACTTCTTAATTTGATCCATTCCATCTCTTCGAATATTACGAATTGAAATTCGAGCTTGCTCTGCGTATTGCGCTGCGACCTTGCTAAGCTCACGTCTGCGCTCTTCATTTAGCTCTGGGATTGGAAGCATTATTAGCGTTCCATTTGTTTGTGGGTTTATTCCTAACCCACTTTCTCGAATTGCCTTTTCAACCATATCTACTTGAGATTTATCCCATACATTTATGGTTACCATTCTGGGTTCGGGAACGTTCACCGTGCCAACTTGATTAATTGGTGTTCTTTGACCGTAAGCATCAACCATTATAGGATCAAGCATTGAAGAACTAGCCCTGCCTGTTCTTAGAGAGGCAAACTCCGACTTTAGAGCAGACATTGCTCCATCCATTCTACGTGTAAGATCATCGACATCTATTAAAAAATCATCTGACATATTATACTGCTCTTATTAAAATTTTAGTAACTTATTACATATTCTAGGAAACTATCCTAGGGATTTTCAACTACTTTGGTGTAAGCACCTTCACCTGCCAGAACGGCTCTGAAACCAAGTGGTTCATCAAGAGAAAAAACGATTATTGGTAATTTGTTGTCCCGCGCCAATGCAATAGCCGAAGCATCCATGACCTTTAGGTGTTTGGAAAGAACATCATCGTACGAAATTGACTCGAATTTTTCAGCATCATGAAACTTTGACGGATCCTTGTCATATACACCATCTACTTTGGTGCCTTTGAATATTGCATCACAAGCCATTTCACTAGCCCTAAGTGTGGCTGCTGTATCAGTGGTAAAGTATGGGTTTCCAGTTCCTGCTGCAAAAATACAAACGCGCTTTTTTTCAAGATGTCTGACTGCTCTTCTGCGAATATAAGGTTCACTCACCTGATCCATTGGAATAGCACTTAAAACTCGCGTATTAACTCCAACACTCTCCAGCGCACTTTGCATTGCGAGTGCGTTCATTACTGTGGCAAGCATCCCCATATAGTCAGCCGTTGTGCGCTCCATACCTTGAGCACTACCCTGTAAACCCCTGAAGATATTCCCTCCCCCAATCACCATACAGATTTCAACGCCCAACTCATGAACAGATTTTACTTCTCGCGCTATTCTCTCAACAGTCGGTGGATTCAGTCCGAAACCCTTATCGCCCATTAGTGCTTCACCGGATATTTTCAGCATTACTCTTTTAAATTGAGGAACTTTGCCGTCTGGTGAGGCCATTTTTATCTCCATATTTATTTCATGAACAATTAGGATAAAATAGATGCGATAGCTAACATTATTTTTACCATTTAAAATATTTCTTGGTTTATCTTAAAAATATTTATAAAGCACAACATCATGACGCTGACTATATCTGACAGATTTGCAAAGAATATTGGGGAAAAGCCAATCTTATTGACTGGTCCCACGGCGTCTGGAAAATCCAAAATTGCTATGTCTTTGGCTATTAAACTAGGCAGACACATTATAAATGCTGACTCGCTCCAAGTTTATAGTAATTGGCGTATTTTAACTGCTCGCCCAACAGTAAAAGATGAAGAAATAATTCCACATCATCTATATGGACACAAAGCAGGCGATGAACAGTATTCAGTGGGTCATTGGTTGAGAGAATTATCTAATATTTTAACAACGAATAAAAAAGTAATAATTGTTGGTGGCACGGGGTTGTATTTTAGTGCTCTTACTGAGGGTCTTGCTAATATTCCAAAAATTTCTGATGAAACAAAAATAAGTAGAGAAAAAAGACTTTTGAATTATGGGATCCAAGGTCTTATAAAAGATCTTGATAAAGAAACTCTAGAGAGTATAGATATTAAGAACCAGATGCGCGTTATAAGAGCTTGGGAAGTTTTCAAAGAAACCAGCAAATCGTTGAAAAAGTGGCAAAGTGAGACCGAGGCTCCAATTTTACCACTGAACGCATGCCAGCCTTTTGTTATAAGCCCAGATAAAAATGATTTAGACAAAAAAATCAGAGCTCGCTTTAAAGAAATGGTCAAAATGGGAGCTTTAGATGAGGCAAGAGAGAATCTGGTCGAGTGGAATGAAAACTTACTCGCAAGTAAAGCTATTGGAGCTTCGGAATTAATCTCACACATTCATGGGCAAATATCGCTTGAAAAAGCAATTACAAATGCATCAATCGCTACTAGGCAATATGCAAAAAGGCAAAGAACCTGGATTAAAGCTAGGATGAAACAATGGGATGATGTAACCGATCTAATCGGTTAATACTAAAAAATCTAATACCTATACAAAAAAATATCAAAAGTCACTTTAACCAATCAATTTCTTCATCGTTACATGTGAGGTAACTAGAAATGCCACTTGTTATACTTACAAAAAAAATACGTGTATACGATCTTGACCTTTATTGATTTTTTGATACCTCATGGTTTGTATAGTTGAAGTGTTGGGCATTTTTAGATACGCGTGCTCTTCGACGTTATTATCAGGTGTCACAGACACGGAGATAAAAATGATGCACAAAAATGGTACAGCAAATATTCACCCAGTAGTTGAGATATATGCGACGGAGCATCTCAACGGAAAAATGGATAGAAGAGAATTTATTTCTCGCGCTACTGCTTTAGGTGTAACCACGGCTGGAGCATATGGACTGATTGGCGCGGCGAAACCTGCTACAGCGGGTGGGCCTCTACAGCAAGGTGGAACAATGCGGATGCAAATGGACGTAATCGCATTAAAAGATCCACGAACTTTTGACTGGTCTCAACTTGCACATTTTACATCCGGGACCCTTGAATATTTGGTTGAGTATAACAATGACGGCTCCATTACGCCAAACTTATTAGAAAGTTGGGCTGTAAACGCAGACGCGACAAAATATACATTGAATGTTCGTAACGGAGTCAAATGGAATAATGGTGATGACTTCACAGCAGATGACGTCGCTAGAAATATTGAGGGATGGTGTGACAAATCAGTTAAAGGCAACTCAATGGCAGGCCGTATGGCTTCATTGATAGACCTAGATACAGGAAAAGCTGCAGCCGGAGCTATTACTGTCACTGGAAGTCATACTGTGGAATTAACATGTGTTTCATCAGATATCACAGTAATCGCAGGTATGGCGGATTATCCAGCCGCAGTTGTTCACTCCAGCTTCAACCCAAATACGATGGGAACAAGCGCTTCCGTTGGTACTGGACCATTTAAACCTGAAAGTTACGAAGTCGGCGTAAAAGCTTCCATTGTAAGAAATGAGTCCCATCAATGGTGGGGAGAGTCAATTGGTCGGGCAGTTCCACTAGACCGCATTGAGTTCATTGACTATGGCACCGATCCGTCTTCGTGGGTGGAAGCTGCAAAGGGCGACAAAGTAGATGTTTTCTATGAAACTGTTGGTGAATATGTAGATCTTATACCGTCAATTGGTTGGGAAAATTCTACAATAGCAACGGGATCAACAATTGTAATTCGTACAAATCAAAAGACCGACGCATACAAAGATAAGCGGGTAAGACAAGCCTTAGCAATGGCTGTGGATAACTCAATTTGTCTGGAATTGGGCTATGCCGGAAAAGGCGCTGCTGCCGATAATTTCCATTCTGGGTCAATGCACCCTGAGCATGATCCAACTGTTACTAGGCTTCCATACGACCCAATAAAAGCGATGGCTTTGATGAAAGAAGCCGGAATGGAAGATTATGAGCATGAAATTCACTCAGTAGATGATGACTGGCAAAAAAATACGACCGACTCTGTTGCAGCGCAACTTCGCGACGCTGGTTTCAAAGTGAAAATAACAATTGTGCCTTTCTCCACATTCCGTAGAGACTGGACTAAATATCCATTTAGTTCGACAAACTGGAACCACAGACCATTTGCGACCCAAGTTTGGGGGTTAGCATATCGTTCTGGCGAGGCATGGAATGAATTTGCTTGGAATAATAAGCAGTTTGATGCTTTATTGGCAGAGGCAAACTCAATAGCAGATGCTAACGAGCGTCGCAAAGTTGCAGGCAAATGCCAGGCACTTATCAGAGATGAAGGAGTGACTATACAGCCATATTGGAGAAATCTGTATAGAAGCCACAAACCAAATCTGCAATGCGAGCAGCACATTGCATATCATCCGCATGTTTATAAGTGGGGTTTCACTGCTTAAAACTTGATGATTATATCGGCAGCAAAGCTTAATCGCGCGGCCTTCTAATGTAAAAATATTTTAGAAGCATTTAACGAAATAGGTGTTTAAATGGCTGCTGATAAACCTCTAATTAACTCTAATAGATCAGTCTAATAATAGTTCTGGTAGGTTCCTGAAATAATCAAGAGCTTCCGGGTTAGCGAGTGCTTCCTTAGTTTTAACCTCTTTTCCATGAACAATATCACGAACAGCTATTTCAACAATCTTACCTGATTTCGTGCGTGGTATATCTTCTACCTGAAGTATCTTCGACGGTACGTGACGACTGGTACAATTATCTTTTATAAATTGCTTAATACTACCTGCAATATTTTCAGTTAAATTAATTCCTTTTCTTAATTTAACAAACAGTACTATTCGCGTATCACTTTCCCAGTTCTGCCCAATAACAATACTTTCTAAAACCTCTTCTACCTTATCAACCTGCCTGTAAATCTCAGCAGTTCCAATCCTAACACCTCCCGGATTCAACGTTGCATCAGATCTGCCATAAATAATATATCCACCATCAATAGTTTCCTCCACGAAATCACCATGAGCCCATACGCCGGCAAAACGATCAAAGTAAGCTGAATAATATTTCTTTCCATCGATATCATTCCAGAATTTAACTGGTCGGGATGGAAAAGGCTTAGTGCATACTAATTCCCCTCTTTCTCCTCTTTTAACCCTACCTTTATCATTCCATATCTCTACCGCCATACCTAACCCAGCACCCTGGATTTCTCCGCGTCTAACGGGAAGAGTGGGGATTCCCAAAACGAAACATGACACGATGTCTGTTCCGCCTGAAATAGAGGCCAAATGAACGGATCCTACATTTCTATAAATATAATCGTAGCACTCTGCGCTAAGTGGCGAACCTGTTGAACAAATAACCTTCAAATTAGCAAGTTTAAAACTTGAACTTGGGTTTGTATTATTTTTCATTAGCGTTTCGATATATTTTGCAGAGGTGCCAAAATGGGTAAACTTCTCTTCCTCTGCAAACTTCCAAAGAACTGTGTTATCTGGATATGTAGGAGAACCATCGTAGAGCATAATAGACGCACCCGTCCCAAGAACTGAGACCAACCAATTCCACATCATCCAGCTGCATGTTGTGAAATAAAAGACACGATTGCCTAACGATATGTTTGTGTGAAGTTGGTGTTCTTTCAGATGCTGAAGCAAGGTACCGCCATGTCCATGTACAATACACTTCGGCACTC
>JAQWIK010000025.1 GCA_029248915.1 Paracoccaceae bacterium
GTGTAGCAGTCGCCAGATTAAAAATACCTGACATAAAAAAATCATTTTTAATTAGTTTATGTAAAATTTTCTTTGGTATCACGGCCGCTATATTGGTGAGTTTTATCTTTGATCTACCGAAAGTGGCGATCTCTGTACTCATCTTGCAATTTTCAATGCCAGTAGCTGTGACTTCCTATCTTTTGGCGGAAAAATATGGAGCTGATGCGAATGCAGTTGCAGGCCTAGTTGTTGTTTCAACATTAATCACTGTTGGAATTTCGCCAATTTTAATCGCTTTTCTTATTACTTAATTTATTCAACAAACAAATTTAGAAATTTAGATTTTTTTGAGGTGACATTATTTCTGATTTCTTACCACTTTTGATTTTTGTCTTCGTTGGCTTGTTTACCCCGGGTCCAAACATAATTTTATTGACTATTTCAGGCGTGAAATTTGGAGTAAAAGATACAATTCCCCATCTGTTCGGTGTAGTAATAGGTACGGGTTTTTTGGCTGCACTTTCTTCGCTAGGAGTAAATACCATAACCCTTAAGGTGCCATTATTAGAACATATACTTAAAATAATTTCTATTAGTTGGATTACGTATCTTGCCCTTCAATTACTCGTTAAAGATTATATTGAAAACGGAGAGAGTAGATCTCGACCATTTAAATTTTCTGAAGCAGTATTGTTTCAATTAATCAATCCAAAACTTTGGGCTCTTACGCTGTCTGCATCGGCTGGGTTCAGTTTGGATGGTTCAATTGTCTTTAAGGCGTCATGTTATTTCATATTATTTTCTTTAGTAAATTTCATTGTTTGTTTTTTTTGGCTTGTATTTGGAAGCTACGTTTCCAAATACTTAGAAAAGAAAATAATCTGGCGTTGTTTTATGTTTCTAATGGCTATATTTCTATTGTTCAGCGGATATTTGATTTTGATACAATAACGAAACAAAATGACACACACAGAATAATTGGATCAGAAAAATGGAAAAAATTGCCCTAGTAAGTGGCGGAGCTAGAGGAATTGGACGCGCTGCAGCTGAAATCTTCGTTGAACATGGTTTTAAGGTAATTATTCTTGACCGAGATCGTGAAGAGCTTAATAAAACTTGCAAACAAATTGAGGGTGCTGTCCCTTTCAATTATGATGTTTCCGATGAAAAAGCCATGAAAGAGATCAGTTCTAGGGTCGATAGTGAATTCGGTAGATTAGATTGTCTTGTAAATAACGCTGGTATCGCGGACTTTGGTCCAATCGAGGAGTGCGATAGCAATAAATGGCGCACTGTAATGGAGACAAATTTAGACGGGGTTTTCTACTTATCACAATCGTTAACTCCTCAATTAAAAAAAACTAAAGGAAGTATAGTTAATATAGCATCGATTTCCGGCCTGCGTGGCTCCACCCTTCGAGTAGCCTATGGCACTTCCAAAGCTGCAGTCATACAACTAACGAAGCAACAGGCCTGCGAGTTAGGAGAGTATGGAATTCGAGTGAATACAGTTGCTCCTGGGCCAGTAAAAACAAAATTATCCATAGCTGTTCATTCAACCCAGATCATACAAGCCTATCATGATGCCATTCCTTTAAATAGATATGGTTCCGAACGAGAAATCGGAGAAGTTATTTTCTTTCTTTCTTCACCTAAAGCATCATTTGTTACAGGTCAGACAGTTGCTGTGGATGGTGGGTTCGAGGCAACAGGGGTAGGGTTACCCGCGTTAAGAGATTGAAACCTAAAAATAATAAAAATATAAAGGTTTGATAATGGAAATCACTAGTGAACATATGAAACATTTCTCGACGAATGGAGCTGTTTTATTAAAAGGTGCATTCAGCGATTTCGTTGAGGAAGCACAGGTTGCTATTGAAGAAAATATTAAAAATCCAAGTTGGAGAGAAAGAACATATAAGCCAGATGACGGTGGTCAGGCTTTTTTTCAGGATTATGTCGTGTGGAACAAATTTGATGGCTATCGAAATTTAGTAAAGAATTCAAGAATGGCCTCGATCGCCGCGAAGCTTATGAATTCCTCTACGGCACGCATTTTTCATGATCATATACTTGTAAAAGAGCCTGGGAATTCGGTTGTTACTCCCTGGCATCAAGATCAGCCGTATTACCTGTGTGAAGGGGAACAGACTGTAAGTTTTTGGGTGCCTTTAGATTGTATTCCACGCGATAGAACAATTGAATATAATTCAGGTTCTCATGCGTGGGGTAAAAATTTCAAGCCTCAACGGTTTGATGGGACTGATTTATTTAAAGGCGATAAAAGTGAAGTTGTTCCCGATGTGTCAAATATGCGTGATCAATTCGATATTCTTGGTTGGGAAATGAACCCAGGAGATGCCGTAGCATTTCATTTTAGAACCCTCCACGGTGCTCCTGCGAATACTTCCAAAAGCCGACGGCGAGTAATTTCTGTACGATGGGTCGGTGATGATGCAAAATATACAAAACGTTTAGGGTCAACTTCGCCGGCTTTTCCTGATCTAGCTTATAAAGACGGTGATCTGTTTGATGGCGATGAATTTCCAATATTGTTTCCAAAACCTGAAGAGACTTAGAATTTAATTTAACTAGAAATCTACTATGGGAAACCCTTGTTCTTTCCATCCTACAATACCAGCGCTTAAGTGGCTGACATTCGTTTGACCGACTTGGTCAATAAGAGCTTTTCCTAAGATGCCTGTTCTATTGCCAGTTCTACAGTAAAGTAAAATTGGTACGTCAACATCTGTGATTAAATCAAAAAACTTCTTTGGAAAGTCTGGATGAATTTTGCCATCTTGGGTAAAAGCAGTGATCGTTTGGCTTCCCTTTAAAATTCCAGTTTCTTTCCACTCTTCTTCTCTTCTGATGTCTATAACAATTCCGCCGCGTTCTTGGGCACTGATAAACTCCTTAGGGGATAATTCACCAAGTGTAATTGGCATTGCGACTTCTAATAATTCAACATCAAAAATCAGAGTAGCATTGGGAGGTATCGACGCGCCAGCTCCACGTACTCCATACCCTAGGTGAGGAGGGATAACCAAGTTTCGTTGTTCCCCCACAGCCATGCCTTCGACTCCAAGATCCCATCCTTTTATCACTTGTCCAGCTCCCAAGGTGAAGGTAAATGGCTGTCCACGGGGAATTGAACTGTCGAATACAGTTCCATCTTCTAATTTACCTGTGTAATGGACAGAAACCGACATGCCAATTTCTGCACGCTCGCCGGTTCCTTCTTGATTGATGGTAATTTCAAGACCATCTTCGGCAGCTATGGCAAAATTGCCGATAGAAAAAGACGAACCAATTAAAAAAATAAAGAGGTAGGCATTCTTAAACATGGTCAAATTCCCTTAATACAATTATTAGGTTGTAAATTTTAGATTCTTTTTTTCAACGCTATCCGATAAATTTAACGATATTCAGTGTAAATTTTATTTTTCTTTTAAAAATTTGTTTTTTTATTGGAAAGTACAACTTGTTATTATTTTAAATTTTAAAATTTTAAAGAATAAGTTTTAACCAATTGAAAAAAAACAATTAAATTTATCCCTATTTTAAAAAATAGACTTTTTCAGTGTAAATTTTCAATACACTACATATGGCTTATGTGACATAAAAACCACAATAAAATGTATCACACACCAACAGTTTGTGTGTTTTTCGTTGACTAAGCGGATTTATGCCGATTATGGTTCGGCATTGGTCCGCTTTGCGGGTCATACAACATACAGGAGAAAAATAATGTTGGATAATGCAAAAAAAGCAATTGCTAACTTAACCGAAATTGGTGTGGCGTTGCTAGCTTTAGCAATCGTTGCATCATTACTTGTTGGTGCTTCAAACATGGCCTTTTTTGGTGGCGTAGTGGGTAACATCACTTCGTTGGTCAGCCAATTGGGTAGTTCAGGTCTTGCTGGCTTGATTTCCCTTGGTGTGGTCCTTTGGCTATTCCAGCGCTAATCGAGCTATAAGATAATTCTCTCAGCATTAGGACAGCGTTTTGAATGATTTTGATAACTTAACTAGCAAAGCTAAATTTGTCTTGTTTAGGGTTGTTGAAGTTCTTGCGCTTACAGTTGCAATCCTAATGTTGCTATACCTTTTGCTGGGAGAAGCTTCAGGCGACTATATAACCAGCGTTGCCGTAAACGTTTCGCTTCTCATTTCAGCCGTAACACCGGAAGCCCTTGCAGCGGTTGCTCTAGGGATCGCTTTATACAGCTATTTTCAAAAAAAATAAAAATTCAACGATACATTGGCGGTCTTGCATCTACCCACTGTCCTCTATTTTTTGCAGACTCGGCTGTCGCATATACAGCTGCCATGGAGCGTAGGCCATCCGAAGATGTTGGTAGATTTTTTGAAACTTTTCCATTTATAGCAGCTGCAATATCTACATAAATATTTGCTACAGCTAAGGGAAAGCCTTCTGGGTGTGCAATGGCTACCCTGGAAAGACGAGATGCATCGTCATGTAAATTGTTCTCACCTTTTTCAATTATTTCTGTTCGATTTCCAACCTTCGAAAATAAAAGTTGGTTGGGTTGCTCTGATATCCATTTTAGCCCTCCTTTTTCTCCAAAAACTTGAATATCGAAGCCGTGCTGCCGCCCAATTGCAACAGAAGACGTCCATAAACGTCCAACAATTCCGGACGACATTCGGAAATTTACCATTGCGTCATCTTCAAGTTCTCTTCCATTAATAGTTGATGCAAAATCTGCAGAAACAACTTCCACTTCATCATTCCCAATAAAACTGGCCATATGTAATGCGTGGATACCACAATCTGCAAATTGGCCAGATATGCCAGCCATTTTTGGATCATAACGCCAACGAACTCTTGGATTATCTGCATCATCTGCGTCGCCATGATGCCCATGACTAAAATTGGTGACAATAAGACGAATTTTCCCTAACTCACCATTTTGCACCATAGCACGAGCTTGACGAACCATAGGATATGCTGAGTAGCAATAATTAACCGTACATAATTTTCCAACTTTATCTGCAATTTTTACAATTTCCTCACCTTCCTCAACCGTCATTGTCATTGGTTTTTCGCACAGGACATTAAAACCAGCCTCGAGAAACGACTTCGTGATTTCAAAATGCGTTGAATTTGGGGTTGCAACCGTAACAAGATCAATAGGGTCGTCTCTTTTGACTTCACTAGCCAACATTTCCTTCCAATCGCCATATGCTCGATTTTCTGGAACCCCTAGTGTTTTAGCATAATTTCTACCCACGTCTGGACGATGGTCAAGAGATGCTGCCGAGAACTCGAAAAGGCCATCTGCTAATGCACCCAATCTATGAGCAGGACCTATTTGACTACCTTCACCGCCGCCAATCAAACCCCATTTAAGTTTTGTCATTTATACATTCCCTAATGAAAAACCAATTGACTCAAGGTATTCTCTATTTAATCGCGCATCAGATAGAGCATTTGGATCAAGTAAGGGATCGCAATCTTGTTCAACTGTACACCAACCTTCAAAACCATTCTCTATTAAGACTTGTCTGACTTTTGAGAAATTAACATCACCATCTCCAAGGTTACAGAAAATTCCCTGGCCACAGGCATCATAAAAGCCAGTGCGGTTCTCTATTACGTTTTGTTTAATATTGGGATTTATATCTTTAAAATGCATATATGAAATTCTAGAGATATATTTTTGCATAAACTTTACTGGATCAAAACCAGCATAAGAATGGTGGCCAGTATCGAAGCATATCTTTAGGATCTTTTCATCTACTTCAGATAAAAGTCTTTCTAATTCTGGTTCAAAGTCCATAAATCCAGCTGCATGCGCATGAATACCAACAGTTAAACCATATTCTTCTGCTCCAATGCGAGCCGATGTTTCCAGTCTTTCTCGATAAGATTTCCATTCTTCCTTATCCATTTCAATGGCTTCATCTACTCTACCCGCCGTCGGTGCTCTCCTTTCAGAAATTGAATCGATGAGAACTAGATGTTGAGCGCCGTGGGCTACTAGTGCCTTACACGTTCTATGTGTTCCATCTAAAACATCGTCCCATTTTTTTTTGTCATGATAAGCTCGGAAAACAACGCCTCCGATTAATTCAAGATTAAATTTTTCTAAAGCTTCACCAAGAATTTCCGGGTTCTCTGGCATAAACCCAACTGGGCCCAATTCTATGCCTGTATATCCTGCAATCGAACACTCTTCTAAAACTTTTTGCCACGTTGGGTTTCTAGGATCGTTTGGAAACTCTACACCCCAGCTACATGGTGCATTACCTATTCGTATATTCATAATTGCATTCTCCATTAGACAGCATCAACATCAATCCAGTTTTTTGTTTTGGAGGATTTGTGACAAGCTTCAACCACATTAGAAACCTCTAACCCATCTTTAAAACTTGGCCAAATCTCAGAATTGGTTTCGATAGCTTTCAGAAAATCCCGAGCCTCAATTATTATTTGGTCTTGATAACCCGTCCCGTGACCTGGTCCTTGGCAAAATGGTTCATAGTCTGGGTGGTGAGGTCCAGTTAAAATTTTCTTAAACCCCTGTTTTTCTGGACGGTCCTGCGCTTTATATAACCAAATAGCATTTTGATCTTCTTGATCAAAACGAATTGCTCCTTTGGTGCCATGAATTTCATAGGCATATCCCATTTTTCGACCGGTAGCTACTCTGCTGAAGTACAAGTGTCCCATCGCACCATTTTGGAACGTACACATTAACTGAGCGTGATCATCATTATCAACGATACCTCCAGGACGAGATGAATGAACAGTGGCAATATCAGCGCTTACTCGTTTAATAGGCCCCATGATGGCTAGAGCAGCATTTATCATATGTGGTGCTAAATCTCCCATAGTGCCATTCTCAAGGCCTTTTGCGCGCCATGTAGCTGGGCTATTAGGATCAGCATAAAAGTCTTCAGTATGCTCTCCTCGAAACCAAGTAATAGTCCCAATTTCGTTGTCTGTAATGAGTTGACGAACAAATTGACTTGCTGGTGTTCGTATATAATTGAAGCCAACCATATTCACTGCACCACTTTTCTTTGCAGCCGCTACCATTTTTATGCCGTCGTCTACACCGATCCCCAAAGGTTTTTCGCAAAATACAGGTTTTCCCAATGCGAAAGCTTTCTTTGCAATTTGCAGATGTGTGCTTTGCGGGCTGGCAATAATTATGGCCTCAACGTGTTTGTCCATTACAAGTTGTTCCCAATTGTCCGCTGCTCTTTTGAAACCATAAGCATCACGATATTTTTTTGATGATACTGCAGAGGCTCCGCAAACCATCTCCAATCGTGGTCTCAAATTTGTATTAAAAACTGCTCCAACTGCTGACATGGCCACGGCGTGCGCTTTACCCATATAGCCTCCACCCACGATGCCAATGCCGATTTCTTTCATATCTTGACTATCCTTCAGGAAAATTATTGCAACTGAGGCTAAAACTTGTTAGCGCAATCACTAATCACAAGCCGCTAACATGTCCATTCTAAATTTTGAAAAGAGAGTAAAAATGGGACAAGAAACGATCACACTTACAACTGCACAAGCAATCGTAAAATGGTTGTCGAACCAATTTATAAATGTCGACGGAGAAGAATTTCTTCTTTGTGGTGGAGGCTTTGGTATTTTTGGACATGGAAATGTAACTTGTTTGGGTGAAGCTCTCTTTTCCGAACAAAAAGTACTGCCTCTTTATCGTGGTCAAAATGAGCAGAGCATGGGATTTGCCGCTTCTGGATATGCCAAACAATGGCTAAGACAACGATTTATGTTTTGTACTGCGAGTGCAGGACCTGGAACTGCAAATTTATTGACAGCTGCGGGCTTAGCTCATGCAAACCGTCTTCCTTTTTTGATGCTTTGTGGTGATACTTTCTTAACTCGATTACCTGATCCTGTTTTGCAACAAATGGAAAATTTTAATGATCCGACCTTTGGTGTTAATGACGCCTTTAAGCCGGTTTGCCGCTATTGGGACCGAATTACTCATCCAGCTCAGGTTATTCAAACTCTCCCAAATGCCATTGCAACAATGTTGGATCCAGCGGATTGTGGGCCTGCTTTCCTTGGTTTACCACAAGACGTTCAAGGTTGGACTTATGAATTTCCAACTGTATTTTTTGAAAAGAAAGTTCATCGCATTAGAAGGCAAAGTCCAGATATTAAAGAAATAAATGAAGCGGTAAATTTGCTTAAATCAGCAAAAAAGCCAATGATTATTGCCGGTGGTGGCGTACAGTATTCCAAAGCTACCGAGCAACTGAAAAACTTTGCTGAAAAACACCAAATCCCAGTAGTCGAAACAATAGCGGGACGTGCAAATCTAACGAGTGAACATTCCCTCAATATCGGTCCAATTGGAGTTACAGGATCGGATAGTGCAAATTCTATAGCCGAGAATGCTGATGTTATTCTTGCTATTGGAACACGGCTGCAGGATTTCACTACTGGATCATGGAAAGCTTTTGCTATGGATGCCCAATTTATCTCTTTAAATGTCGGTAGTCATGATGCTGGCAAACACATGGCATTACCTATCGTTGGTGATGCTAGGTTATCATTAGGTTTACTGTCAGAACGTTTAGACTACGTGGCTCCAAAAAATTGGGTTAAATTTGCGCAAGATGAAAGAGTTCAGTGGGATAAATATGTTGCAGAAAATGTTTCAGCTGGAAATCAACCCAACTCCTATGCGCAGGCTATCGGTATAGTAAACGATAATTGTGACAAAAGAGATCGAATTGTTGCTGCAGCAGGTGGTTTACCAGCTGAAGTCACAGCTAATTGGAAAACGTTAGAAACAAGCACAGTAGATGTTGAATTTGGTTTTTCATGCATGGGTTATGAAATTTCCGGGGC
>JAQWIK010000026.1 GCA_029248915.1 Paracoccaceae bacterium
TTTTGAATGTAAGCTTCACGATGCCCGAAAGGGAGGCGAACTAACACCATCGGACATTAATTCTTTATGGATGTCAGTGCAATCTGAGAGCCTTGGTCCAGCATTTGAGTTCGTAGACGGATATGAAACGTTTTGGAGCTACATACCCCATTTTGTTCATTCCCCATTTTATGTTTACGCTTATGCTTTTGGAGATGGGCTGGTAAATGCTCTCTACGCAACATACAAAGATAACCCTACTGGATTTGAAGATAAGTATTTTAATATGTTATCGGCCGGAGGATCAAAACATCATAAGGAGCTACTCAAACCGTTCGGCTTAGACGCTAGTGACCCAGAATTTTGGTCCAAGGGCTTATCAATGATATCTGAAATGATCGATGAGTTAGAAACATTTGATTAAAGAAAACATTTATTGAAACTTTAAAAATCGCGCTAATTTTTTCTTTATGTTGTTAAATTTTATAAAATTTTTTGGGTTAAGTTTCATGCTAATGACCAGTCCTATTCACGCGGCAAGCGCTTTTGAGTTTGAAAATATTGATGGAGGGGTTCTTAATCTCCAAGAATTTAGGGGCAGCCCAATTTTGATTGTAAATACAGCTAGCCGCTGTGGGTTTACCAATCAATACGAAGGGTTACAAAAACTTCATGACAAATACTCTGAACAAGGTTTGGTTGTAATAAGTGTACCCTCGAACGATTTTAACCAAGAGCTTCGAACTGACGCAGCAGTTCAGGATTTTTGCGAAATAAATTACAACATTAGCCTTCCAATGACTACAATTACTTCCGTAAAAGGTGGCAAAGCCCATCCATTTTTTCAGTGGATGAGAAAAGAGTATGGATTCATTCCACGATGGAATTTTTACAAAATACTTCTCGATACTGAAGGTAATCTTGTTGAGACATACACCTCCATTACTAAACCGACTTCTTCAAAAATTACCTCAAAAATTGAAAAGCTACTACAAAGAGATGGCTGATAAGTTTTTTTGGATTTTTAACAGTTTTTTCAGACCATTAGATTTTTAGCCAGCTGTCCATCCACCGTCTATCAATATTGACGAGCCCGTAACCATGGCTGAAACGTCAGAAGCTAAAAATTTAACTGCACCCATAATATCTTCGACTTCACCTACTCTTCCAACCTTAATTTTAGCCTCTATCCACTTAACTTTATCCGGGTTTTTGAAGGTAGCTTCTGTTAAAGGTGTTCTAACAAAGGTTGGACAAATAGAATTTACTCTAATTTTGTGTGGTCCAAATTCCATTGCCATTGATTTATTTATGCCTTCAATTGCATGCTTGGTGCCACAATAAACTGCTCTATCAATTCCGCCAACATGAGCCATTTGGCTGCTAATTTGAATTATTGAGCCACCCACACCCTTAGAGATCATTTTTTTCGCAGCTGATTGAGCTAAAAAATATGCAGACCTCACATTCACAGACATTACATCATCAAAATCAGCTTCTGTTGTATCAACTGTAGAAGTATGACGTGCTATCCCAGCCGAATTTACTAAAATATCAATATCAGAATATTCATCCATTAAGTTTTTTACACTATCAATATTCGTCACGTCTATTGGCGTTCCCGATACAGAAAAGCCTTCAGATTTCATTTTGTTTACTGTTTCGAAAACTTGATCTTTAGACCGAGCAACAATTGCTACATTTGCCCCTTGCTCTGCAAGAGCAACTGCACAACCAAGTCCAATACCGCGGGATCCTCCGGTCACTACTGCGCGTTTTCCATCCAGCCGATAAGAGGGGGTTCGAGGTAACATAATTTACACCTAATTAAATATAACAACTCTACTTCATCACAAAGATTTGATCCAGGCAAGCGACGTCTGAACTAACTTTTCAGTTTGCATTGGTGATTTAATATCACCCGCAAGAACGTGTGATTGTGGGTCATCATATGGACCACATTTTACGAAATTTATAAATGATTTTCCTCCCCATTGTTCAGCAATTTGAAGAGTTTTCTTTACATCGACAACTTTATCTTCCTCAGAAACAAAAAATAAGGCAGGACTTGTTTTTTTATTAAAATTCAAACTTACAACTTTTTTAACAAGTGTAGCCATGGTTATGATGGAAACTATTGGATAACGTGTTGTCCAATAAATCGCGTGCTCCTTTGATGTAGGATTAAATTCACGATATTTTCCCAGAATGATTGGAATCCAAAATCGAGCAAAACCAAGTGTGAAAATTTGAAAAAACCGATACCGAACTTTGAAATTTGGCGACACAAAAATAATTCCAGAAACATTTTTTTCGGATGCACCCAAGGCTGCTAAAGTACCTCCTGTTGATGAACCAATAATAATGATTTTCTCACCAATTCTTCTACCTATTTCTAACGCTTCAGATAAGTCAAAAATCCAATCTTTAATTGTCACACGGCCAAGCGCCTCACCTCCACATCCATGGCCAGATAAACGAGCATTGTATATATTGGCATTAAGCCCAAGAGCAACAGCGTTTGGAAATGGAGATAACTCAAACTTAGAAGCTGAAAAACCATGCAGAAAAATAATAGAGAATTTTGTTTTTTTTCCTTTCTTCTCTGCCCAAATCACTTCTTTACAAACCCCAGGCTGCAAGCCTAAAACTTCGTTTTCTCGCTTTTCTAAATAATGATCCACACCTTTATTAATTGATACTTCCGGCAAAGTTAAGTCAGCAGGCTCGCGCTTCCCTAAGAGCAAAATAACAAGCAAACACCCCAAAATAGCTAAAATGGTTAACATACTTCTAACATATTTTCTAAATTTTTTTCAATTATGTCCAAACAACCTTGATCAGAAAAGGAATGGTCGGCCCCTCGTTTGAAAAAAAGTGATAGGTCATCTGCAGTAATGTGATCAAATAATTTTAATGCAGTTTCTCGTGTCACTGCCATATCGTCAGTTCCTTGCATAAGCCTTACCGGGCATGATAATTCTAGTGGTGCACGCAATACAAGATTTTGCCTTCCGTTTTCGATAAGATAACGTGTTATTGGATAAGGTTCGCCGTAGTCGGAAGGCAGGTAAAGCACACCTTTATTTAAAACTTCTTTTTTTTGATCTTCAGTAAAATTCTTCCACATACTTTCTTCGGTAAAGTCCGGGGCAGCAGCGATTGTGATTAAACCTTTCAACCTGCTACCAAGCTCTCGGCTTAATAATAAAGATATCCAGCCACCCATAGAAGAACCAATCAAAATTAATTCATTATTTTTCGTTAATTCAATAATTTGTTTGGCATCATTAAACCAATCCCCAATACCAAGACTGAGGAAATCACCACTGGAGTGTCCATGACCAGAATAATCAAATCGCAAGAATGACCTTTTTCTTTTTTTTGCCCACTTTTCTAAGAAAATTGCCTTCGTACCTTCCATATCCGACTTAAAACCACCTAAAAAAATTATAGTAGGACCTGCACCCTTGATGAATGAATATGCTAGCTTTTGGCCAGTATGAGTGGCTAGGAATTTTGTCATTTTTTACCTATAGTTTTTTCGTAAAATAGAGAGTTTCATTAAAATTTTCTAGAGAATTATTATTTAAACAGACGATTTAAATTAAAAAAACAAACACTCAAATACTCAAGATCATTTAAAGGTTGACGAAAAGGCCCTAGCCCTTCAAAAACGGTGCAAAGCTAAACCCGCAATCGGGCGTTCCGTAGGCGCCAAAGTGATGAGGACCTTAATTATGGCTCAGATAACTCTATCCTTTCCTGATGGTAATCAAAAAAAATTTGATAAAGGCGTAACTTCTGAAGAAATTGCAATCTCTATTGCACCATCCCTTGCAAAAAAGGCTATAAGTTCAACCGTAAATGGACAGCATTTTGACCTGTCTTGGCCGATAGAAGAAGACTCAAAGATCTCCATTAATACATTAAAAGATACTGAGCCCGCTTTGGAACTTGTTCGGCATGATCTCGCTCACATCATGGCCCGTGCTGTGCAGGAAATTTGGCCTGACGTTAAAGTAACTATCGGTCCCGTTATCCGAGATGGGTGGTACTATGATTTTGACAGAAAAGATCCTTTTACGACAGATGATTTAATTCTGATCGAAAAGAAAATGAAAGAAATAATTAATTCCAGAGATCAAATAAAAACCGAAGTATGGAGCCGTGAGGAGGCGATCGATTATTATAAAAAGAACAAAGAGCCATTTAAAGTTGAGCTGATTGAATCAATCCCAGGCGACGAACCAATAAGAATGTATTGGCATGGAAATTGGCAAGACCTTTGCCGTGGTCCTCACTTGCAGCATACAGGTCAAGTTCCAGCAGATGGTTTTAAACTTATGCACGTCGCTGGAGCATATTGGAGGGGTGACAGCACTAGAGAGCAACTCCAGAGAATTTACGGCTGCGCTTTTTTAAATAAAGAACAATTAAAAACTCATCTAAATATGCTTGAAGAAGCTGCAAAAAGGGACCACCGCAAACTTGGTCGAGAGATGAAACTGTTTCACATGCAAGAAGAAGCGCCTGGGCAAATATTTTGGCATCCCAATGGGTGGAAGATTTACACAACTTTACAAGACTATATGCGTCGAAAACAGGAACTGGACGGTTATGTTGAGGTAAACACACCACAGCTAGTTGATCGAAAATTATGGGAAGCATCAGGCCATTGGGAAAAATATCAAGAAAATATGTTTATAGTTGAAGTCGATGAAGAACATGCGAGAGAAAAAGCAGTTAATGCTCTCAAACCAATGAATTGCCCATGCCACGTGCAGGTATATAATCAAGGGCTCAAGTCATATCGTGATTTGCCGCTTAGAATGGCTGAATTTGGCAGTTGTAATCGATATGAACCTTCAGGTGCACTACATGGCGTCATGCGCGTGCGTGGTTTTACTCAAGATGACGCTCACATTTTTTGCCGTGAAGATCAAATTGAGTCCGAAACAAAAAAATTCATAAACTTTCTGTCCAACGTCTATAAGGAATTAGGCTTTGAAAAATTCTCCATAAAATTTTCTGATAGACCCGAAAAACGTTCGGGTAGTGACGAGGTTTGGGATAAAGCAGAGGACGCTTTGAAATCAGCAACAAAAGCTGCTGGTAATAATTTTGAAATAAACCCAGGAGAAGGTGCTTTTTACGGCCCAAAACTTGAATTTGTTCTGACGGACGCAATTGGCCGGGATTGGCAATGTGGCACCCTACAAGTGGATTTTGTTTTACCAGATAGGCTAGATGCTAATTATATAGGTAAAGATGGGAACAAACATCGCCCCGTTATGCTTCACAGAGCTTGTCTGGGCTCATTTGAACGCTTTATCGGCATTTTAATCGAAAGTTTTGCGGGTAGGCTACCATTTTGGTTAGCGCCTAGACAAGTTGTCGTTGCGGCCATTGTCTCTGATGCGGACGATTACTGTGAAAATGTTGTAAACGCACTGAGAGCGAAAGGCATACGAGCTGAGGTCGACTTGCGAAATGAGAAGATTAATTACAAAGTTCGAGAGCACTCGGTCAGTAAAGTTCCAGTGATCTTGGCGTGTGGCATGAAAGAGATCGCAGAGCAAACTGTTTCGGTAAGAAGATTAGGTGAAAAGCAGACAAAAGTTGAACAACTAGATCAGATTATAGAACAACTGACACAAGAGGCTAAATCTCCAGATCAATTGGTTAGAAATTGAAATAAATTTAGTCTTTCAATGCTCCAGAGCCTAACAAGAGTTCTCCTGATTTTAGCTGAACTAAGGGTCGCTTCATGACCTTGGGGTTCAGCCTGATTATATCGAGCGGTTTTTGTTCTCTGGTTTCGGTGTCTAACTTCCGCCAGGTTGTTGAGCTTTTGTTGATCAGTTTTTCGCCAAAAATTTTAAGAGCTTCATTCAATAAATTTTCTGGAACTGGCGTAATACTTACATCAACTAACTCGAATTGTGGCTGCACTTTTAAAAGGGTTTTACAAGCATCACAGTTTTTTAATCCATAAATAATCATTCTCTGTAAAACTCTTTTTATTAGTTTAAGTGAAATTATTGACTTGAATTTTTGAATTTTAAACCATCTTATTAACATGTTGCAGTGGTAAATTGGCCAATAGCGTGAAAATATATAGCTCAATTACTGTCGTGACAACCCCAAATAGTGGGGGAAAATTTAGTATAAGGAGACGCGGAAATGCCCAATGGCACCGTGAAATGGTTTAACACCAAAAAAGGTTTTGGCTTTATTGAGCCTGAAGATGGCGGAAAAGATGTGTTTGTTCATATATCTGCTGTCGAAGCTTCAGGTTTAGCCGGTTTAGAAGATAACCAAAAGGTTACTTATGAGTTGGAAGAAGGCCGCGATGGTCGTCAGATGGCTGCTGATTTAAAGGCTGTCTAAACTTTTTTGTAGTCTGCCAGCTTCTTGACCCGCAAGATCAATCAGATTACGCATAAAAGGTTTTTCTAAACATTCAGTTCGCGTGGCCGCGTAAAGGCCGCGCTCTATACCTTTTTTGCTCAAAGGTTTTATTGAGTAGTCCGAGTTGTTCCTAATTTCGGCAACTACCCAATCAGGCAACACAGTCACTCCTCTATCCGATGCAACCAACAACAAGATGATTGACGTTAGATCAGCTTTCCTTATTTGAGCGGGCTCAACTTTATTTGGAATGAGTAATTGTGAAAAAACATCAAGACGACTTCTTTCAACTGGATAAGTTATTAACGTTTCCTTTGTAAAATCTGAAGCTTCAATCCATTTCTTTTTCGAAAGTGGATGTTTTGCAGATGAAACAAATACTGACTTATAATCAAATAAGTGCGTAAAAGTTATTCCCGGCAATTTCTCCGGATCAGACGATATCACCAAATCCACATTTTCTTTTTGCAATGCCGGTAGCGCTTCAAACGCCAAACCAGGCTTAATGTCGATGTCAACGTCTGGCCATTTTTGCCTAAATTTCTCCAAAACTGGAAACAACCATTCAAAACATGCATGACATTCGATCGCTATATGAAGCCTACCCGATTTACCTGATCGAAGATCTTCAAATTCAGATTGTATAGCATCTATTTCCGGAAGAATTTTATTGGCTAATTTAAGTAATCTTTGACCCGCAGCAGATAATCGGATGGGTTTAGATTTCCTGATAAAAAGCTCTACACCGGTTTGCTTTTCTAATCCCTTAATTTGATGGCTCAACGCAGATTGAGTAGTATTCAATAAATCTGCAGCACGGGCGACACCTCCAGCCTCATGCACTGCTCGTACCGTTCTTAGATGGCGAAATTCAATATGCATTTTCATATATAGTTAATAACCTTTAATAAAAATATGAATTTTATTCATATTAAAAAAAATAACAATAGGTTCAGCTTTAAGATTAAGCTTAATTTTAAAGTCTAATACATTAATTTCTTAAATAAAAATTCTGCAGTTTACTTATCCATAGACCTTGCAATGCAAAAATAACCCTCTAGCCTATTTATCGGAGCCTGAGATGATAAAACTATAACCCTAATGCACATAAGGGTAAGGAGGTTTGATTGTATTTTATTGGAATTGACCTGGGCACCTCTGGCCTCAGAGCTATTTTGGTGGATCAACTTGGAAATTTTATAGCAAGCTCCGAGAGCAAGTACGAAGTCTCTAATCCAAACCCTGGTTGGAGCGAACAAAATCCAGAAGATTGGATAAATGCTTGTAAACTCGCCTTCCTTGAATTGCGTGGAAATTTTCCAAAAGAAATATCAAAATTGAAAAGTATTGGGGTTGCTGGTCACATGCATGGTGCTGTTTTACTTGATAATCTGAATAAACCAATCAGACCTTGTATACTTTGGAACGATACACGTTCACACAAAGAGGCGCAGAGGTTAGATGAACTTCCAAAAGTGCGAGATATTTCCGGCAATATTGTTTTTCCTGGATTTACCGCTCCTAAGCTTTTGTGGGTCAAAAATAATGAACCAGATTTATTTAAAAAAATAAAAACGGCCGTCCTACCTGCAAGTTATTTGAATACGTGGTTAATTGGTGCAGCATTTGCTGATATGTCAGACTGTGCAGGAACTAGTTGGCTAGATGTAAAATTACGAAAATGGTCGGAGCATTTGATTGCTTCGGGTGGTATGCAAATAGAACAAATGCCTAAATTAGTTGAAGGTAACCAAATCGCTGGCCAAATCCGAAGCGATTTAGCCTCTGAACTTGGCTTTCCAAAAGACGTAGTGATCGTGGGCGGTGCGGGAGACAATGCAGCTGCAGCTTGTGGTGTAGGCGCAATAAACGAGGGACAAGGTTTACTTTCTTTAGGCACGTCAGGCGTTTTGCTGATTAGTCGAGATCAGTGCAAACCATTTCCCAGTGCTGCAGTCCATACGTTTTGTCATGCTATTCCAAACAAATGGTATCAAATGGGTGTTATTTTATCTGCAACGGATAGCATTAATTGGCTTTCTCAAATTTCAGGAAAATCAGCTTCAGAATTAGACCAATTACTTCCAGATGAACCAACAGGACCAGCAAATGAGAAGTTTTTTCCATACCTATCCGGCGAGAGGACTCCTCTCAATGATGCACATATCCGTGCGGGTTTCGCAGGTTTAGGTCAGACTTCTGATCTTGCAAAATTGACCCAATGTATAATGGAAGGTGTTTCCTTTGCATTGAGAGATTGCTTAGAAGCTATAAGAAAAACAGACGCCTCACCAAGCTCTCTTTTGGCGACCGGAGGAGGAAGCGTATCCCAGTTTTGGCTTCAAACCATATCCAACACTCTCAATATAGAAATAGAAAAACCAAAGAGTGGGGAATTTGGAGCAGCTTTGGGAGCAGCTAGATTGGCTATCACCGCAATCATAAAGGAACCCATTGAAAAGATTATGACAAAGCCAGAGATTGAAAGAAAAATCATGCCTAATCAAAAATATATAGATATGTATGAAAAGGCATATAAAGCTTATCAAAAAGGCCATACAAATTTAAGAGGACTTCAATGAACCAACCTTTTTTCGAAAATATAGAGCCTATTAAATACGAAGGGCCGGAGAGTGAATCAAATTTAGCATTCAGATACTATAATCCAGATGAAATCGTTTTAGGGAAACGTTTAGAAGAGCATTTGCGCTTTGCTGTTGCATATTGGCACAGCTTTGCATGGGAGGGTGGAGATCCTTTTGGTGGGTTTACATTTGAAAGGCCATGGCATCCACAAGACAATATGAAGAATGCGTACTTAAAAGCTGATGTGGCATTTGATATGTTTAACCTTTTGGGACAACCATATTTTTGTTTCCATGATGCTGACGTTCGACCAGACCAAGGTAATTTTCCAGATAATTTAGCCACACTTAATGAAATATCCGATTACTTTTTTGATAAAATGAAAAACCAAAAAACAAAATTACTTTGGGGAACGGCAAATATGTTCAGCCACCGGAGATGGATGGCTGGAGCATCCACCAATCCAGACCCGGAAGTTTTTGCCTTTGCCGCAGCGACAGTAAAGAGTTGCATAGATGTGACCCACAAGCTTGGCGGCGAAAACTATGTTTTATGGGGAGGAAGAGAAGGCTATGAAACATTACTCAATACAGATCTAGAAAGAGAACTGGATCAAATGGGCCGATTTCTATCAATGGTCGTTGATTATAAACACAAAATTGGTTTTCCAGGAATGATACTTGTTGAACCAAAACCGCAGGAACCGTCAAAGCATCAGTATGATTTTGATGTTGCAACATGCATTGGTTTTTTGAGAAAATACAATTTAGAAGATGATGTTAAAATAAATATTGAACAAGGGCATGCTATTTTAGCTGGCCATTCCTTTGAACATGAAATTGCTTTGGCGGTTTCAGAAGGTATGCTTGGTTCAATTGATATGAATAGAAATGACTACCAATCAGGTTGGGATACAGATCAATTTCCAAATAATACTCCAGAGGTGGCGCTAGCTTACTACCACATTATAAAAGGGGGGGGCTTTCAAGCCGGTGGAACAAATTTTGACGCAAAACTTAGGCGACAGTCCATTGATGCTGAGGATCTGATTGCTGCCCACGTCGGAGCTATGGATATATGCGCAAGAGGTTTCAAAGCGGCCGCTGCAATGGTTGAAGATGGGCACTTAGAAAAAGCTCTCCAAGAAAGATACGAAGGCTGGAAAAGCAAAGAAGCACAGAACATGTTAAATAGTGATTTGACAACTATCACTGATAATGTTTTGAAAAACTCAATAAACCCAGAACCCAAATCTGGAAAGCAGGAAAAGTTAGAGAACCACATCAACCGTTTTGTTTAACTAAAGCCCAAACTTAAAAGTTAACAAAATTTTTCAATTCCAACCCACTGATCGTCCGAATATCTTTCTCCATTAGCCCAACCAACGGGAAGAAGGCAGTCAATTTGATCGGAAATATCTTGAGTGAGTTCAAATTCACTGCCTAGAGCTAATTCAATTAAATGATTGCGAGACCGCGTTCCAGGAATTGGAAGTATGTGTTTTGCTTGTTTCAATGTCCAAGCAATAGCTATTGTTGAAGGAGAAACATTTAATTCATCACATAATTGTTTAAACGGAGTAAGTAATTTCAAATTTTGATTAAAATTTGGCTCCAAGAAACGGGGATTATTTTTTCTAAAGTCGAGGTTGCCAAAAGTAGTTGGATCTGGTGGTATTTTTGAAAAAACACCACGGCCCAAAGGAGAAAATGGAATAAAGCTTACGCCTAACTCTTCACAGGTTTGGATTAATCCCAATTCAGCCGACCGGGTCCATAAAGAGTATTCACTCTGTACGGCGTCCACAAGCCCAACCTCTGAAGCACGGCGCAAGCTGCTGGGGGAAATTTCAGAAAAGCCTATACCTCCAATTTTACCATCTTGTTTAAACTTTAGAAGTGTTTCCATAACGTCTTCTATAGGAACTCTCTGGTCGCGCCTGTGAATGTAGAATAAATCAACATAATCAACACAAAGCCGCTCTAGAGATTTATTAAGTTCTTTTTCAAGATGAACAGCTGAATTATCAAATGTTCGTTCGTTGGTTTCCGAATTGCGAGAAATAGATGCTTTGGTTGCAATTACAAAAGGGTTACCATTACTTTTTATATAATTGCCAATCATCGTTTCAGACACACCCATGCCATAAACATTAGCAGTGTCTAAAAAATCTATTCCACATTCCAAAGCAGAATTTAACGTATCGTGCGCCTCTTTTTCATCAGTCGAGCCATAAAATCCGGCAAAACTCATACAGCCAAGGCCAATTTCAGACACTAGCTTTCCTGTTTGTAAAAGCTTTCTTTTTTTCATTTCACACCGCTTATAAAAATATTAGTCTTTCTTTTATCAATAAAATATTTTCTACAAAAGACCAAAATAAATACAGCGGTTAGTAAAAGAATAATTGTTGGAGCTGGAGCGCTATCAATAAAAAAACTCAGGTATAAACCACCTAACATAGAGAATATGTTCACAATAGCAGAAATAAGCAGCATAGAGCTAAGTCGATTTGAAAGAAGAAATGCAATTGCACCAGGAATAATGAATAATCCAATTGCTAAAATCAAACCTACCGCTTTTAAAGTTGCGATAATTGCGAGAGATAACACTGCCAGTAATCCATAGTGTAACAAGGTCGTTGGTAGTGCTAATGCTTTGGCTTGAATAGGGTCAAAACTGAACAGCATTAAGTCTCGCCAAAACATGGCAAAGAACGCAATTATTAGACACGCTATAATAAGCGCAACCAGAATATCCGACCCGACAACACCTAAAATATTTCCAAAAAGAATGTGATCTAAATGAGCGGATGTTTCGAAAGCTACAAATAAAACTATTCCAAAACCAAACATTCCTGAAAAAGTTATACCCATAATAGTATCTTCCTTTATTCGACTATTTTCCGAAAGGAACCCAGTACTCCAAGCGCAAAACATACCAGCTAAAAAAGCACCTATGAGTAAAGGAATTCCTGCAATATATGCTATCACAATGCCTGGCAAAACCGCATGAGATATTGCATCACCCATTAACGCCCATCCCTTAATGACTAAAAAACAAGATAATAGAGCTGTGGGAACAGATAAAATCAGTACCATAAAAAATGCTTTCTGCATGAATAAAAACTGAAAAGGCATTAACAAGGTTTCAAAATTCATTTTCTACTCCTTGCCTTGCATGTTTCAATTTAATCCTTGCTGAAAGATAACCATACTTTGGAGCAGCTATAAAAACTGAAATGAAAACAAGTGTTTGTAGAACCACGATTATTCCACCAGTGGCACCGTCAATAAAAAAACTCAAATAAGATCCCATGAAACACGTCGTTGAACCCATTAAAACTGACAAAAGAATTAACCGAGGGAAACGATCACAAATTAAATAAGCGGTCGCTCCCGGCGTGACTACCAGTGCAACTACTAAAAAAGCACCAACAGTTTGCATTGCTGCAACTACAGAAGCAGATAATAAAGTAAAAAAAATGATTTTTAATAGGGTTGAATTAATACCAACTGTCCGAGCATGAGTTTCATCAAAAAAAACAACCATTAAATCTCGCCACTTCAACAGCAATACAAAGAGTGAAACGAAACCAATAATAAGTAATTGAACCATATCAGAATAAGATATAGCCAAAATATTTCCCATAGTAATTGTTTCAATAGAAACAGCCATTGGATAAAGTGAAACGATAAATAGCCCGACACCAAAGAAGGCCGTGAAAATTATACCTATTACCACATCACTTTTAAGTCCTGAGCGTTCATTTAAAAATAACATTATTGAGGCAGCCAAACCTCCAGAGATAAATGCTCCAGCGGCAAATGGTATCCCAATTAAATATGCACCTGCAACACCTGGAACTACTGAATGTGCCAGAGCATCACCAATTAAAGACCACCCTCTGAGCATTAAATAGGCCGAAAGAAAGGCGCACAAAGCACCTACAATAGTCGACACTAATATCGCAGAATTCATATAGCCGTATGAGAAAGGTTCGATTAAAATATCAATCATTTGTTTTATTTTTTTTGCGTACTGATATTTTGGGTTCACCATATTGCACAAAAGGTCTTTCATCATCAGTCAAAATTGTTACCTCTCGTGTATCGCTGTCATCGTGCAGATCTGATCCACCAAGAGTGAAGCGACGCAAAACACCACCAAATGCCTTCTCTAAGTTTGAATTTGTAAAAACAGTTTCTGTCAATCCGTGAGCTATGACAGTACCTTTGACCAAGATCGTTCGATCGCAAAATTCCGGAACAGATCCCAAATTATGAGTTGACACAAGCATAATGTGACCATCTCGTTTCAAATCCCTCAGTAAATTTATTATCTGTTCTTCTGTTTTTACATCAACACCAGTAAAGGGTTCATCTAATAAGATAACTTTCCCTTCTTGAGCTAACGCTCTTGCAAGAAAGACACGCTTTCGTTGACCGCCTGATAATTCGCCAATTTGCCTATCCTCAAAATCAAGCATACCCACTCGCTCCAATGATTCCGCAACAACTTTAAGATCCTCAGGTTGGGCCCTGCGCATTATGCCCATTTTTCCATATCGACCCATTAAAACGACATCTTTGACCAGTACTGGAAAATCCCAGTCAACTTCTTCTGATTGGGGCACATAAGCAATTAGGTTTTTTTTGAGAGCATCTTTTACTGAGTAACCAAGCAAAGATACTTTTCCCCTCGCTACGGGGATAAATCCCATAAGCGCCTTAAACAAAGTAGACTTACCAGAACCATTTACACCCACTAACCCCGTGATGCTTCCCTCTGGTATACTAAAGCTCGCTGATCTCAATGCTGTATGTCCATTTCGATAGGTAACAGTCAAATCATCAACAGTGATACTTTTTTGAGAAATAAGATTCTTTTCTTCTTCCATAATTTTTAACTAAAGATTATCCAATATTCCATTGATGACAGTCGTTGATGTAACCCTTAATAGATCTAAATAAGTCGGCACTACACCGCCAACATCGCTCAAACTGTCAACATAAAGCTCTCCACCATAAGCAGCTCCAGTATCCTGAGCCACGCGCTTTGCAGGTTTTGTGTTAACAGTGCTTTCACAAAAAATCACTGGTATTTTATTAATCCGAACTCCATCAACAACCTTTTGAATTTGCCTCGGGGTGCCCACCTGCTCTGCGTTCATTGGCCAAAGGTACAGCTCTCTCAATCCAAAATCTTTTGCGAAGTAACTGAAGGCACCTTCACAAGTAACCAACCATCGTTTGTTTGAAGGAACTTGCTCAAGCCGTTTAATAAGAGGTTCAATCAACTCATTTATTCTCTTTTTATATTCCCGTGCATTGAGACGATAGACTTCCGCGTTCTTAGGATCTTCTTTGGACAAAGCTTTTTCTATATTGTCTATGTAAACAATAGCAGATTTCATACCCATCCACGCGTGTGGGTTAGCACGTCCAACATATGCCCCTTCGGCTATTTCAATAGGCTCTATACCTTCCGATACAGTATAATAATTTACATTACCAAGCTGAGATATGAATTTCTCAAACCAAAGTTCTAAGTTCAGTCCATTCCAAAGAATTAAGTCAGCATCATAAGCCCTAACCAAATCTTTAGGTGTTGGCTGATAGCCATGAATTTCTGCACCAGGTTTGGTAATCGAAACAACTTCCGCTGCCTCACCAGCAACATTCTGAGCTATGTCAGCAATAACGGTAAACGTTGTTACTACCTTTAATTTTTCATCAGCAAAGGCTAATTGAAAATTTAGAAAAACAAAAAAGGACACTAAAATTAACTTCACAAAGACCATCCTGCTATTAAGAACTATTCGCAACTAGATAGTCGTATAATGATTTCAAATAGATTTGGAAACCCAATTTTAAAAAAATTATTGTAACCGGTTTTCAACTCTGAAAGGGAAGTATAAATCATTATAGCTTGAGCACACAACAATTGATATTTTGATATGGACGAAAAGTGGCGTGAATTTTGTATTTAGATGTTCTATGTTTTCCGGCCTGAAATTTCTGCAGATTCCACTATGGTTGGAAGAATATGTGAAATTTGCTCTCACTGCGGCCCTCTTAGCAATTGTAGCAGCTTCATTATTTGTCAATGAGAACGGTAAACCATTTTCAGGTTTGGCATCAAAAATATACGCTGCGTTGATAGCTAGCTGTATTGCTTTGCTAACCCGATCAATTATGGTTACGATTGTTGTGGGTTTGTCTGTATTACGGTTATTAGGTTAGCCAAATCGGAAAAGAAATTTTGTAGAATGTGACTGTTAATTTTGAAGTGGTTTAAAGTAAAATGTTAGAAGATGTTGTAAATTTTAATGAAGTTCCCATTGATAACAAAGAGTTTATCGATAAATGTCGAAGGGAACTAAACCAAAATGGCGTGGTAACCCTTCATAATTTTTTGACGCCTGAAACTGTCACCGAGCTCGTTAATGAGGCGAAGTCTTGTTCGGGCTTAGCCTATTTTACAAATTCCACTCACAATGTTTATCTAACGCCCCAAAATGAAAGCCTAGGTTCAGAACACATTTTCAATCGACAGTTAAGCTCTTCAAAGGGATGTATAACAACGGATCAAGTTCCACAAAACTCTAAGTTAAAAGAGCTTTATTTTTCAGATATTTTTAAAAATTTCATATCCAACGTTGTTAATGAAGAAGCACTTTATGAATATGCTGATCCACTCTCATCAATAAATGTTCACTATGCTGCTGAAGGACAGGAACTAAATTGGCACTTCGATAACTCTAAGTTTGCCATTACCCTCCTTTTGCAAGCCCCAGATAGTGGTGGAAATTTTGAATATGTTTCTGATTTGCGAAATGCAGAACAAAATGAAATGAACTTTACTGGGGTTGAATCAGTTTTGAGTGGGAAAACGAAGGTAAATCGTCTGGATACTCGGCCTGGAACTTTGATTTTATTTCGCGGCAAAAACTCTATTCACAGAGTGACACCCACCGAGGGACCAAGAGAACGTATATTGGTTGTTTTAGCTTACAACTCAAAGCCAGGCATTTCATTATCAGAGTCAGCTCGGATGACGTTTTTCGGTCGTCTCCAGTAAATACATTTTGATAATTTTCTTTTATACTTAAGCAAAAGTGCAGCAAAATTTTAAATAAAAATTCAATAAGTAGAATATATTTTATAAATGAATGAAATTTTACAAGGTTTAGCTCAGGCTTTTTGGCTCATAGTTAGTTTAGACACAGAACTAATAACTATTTCTTTGCGCTCTCTTTATGTAACACTGACGGCTCTATTAGTTTCCACCATAATAGCCTTCCCTTTAGCAGCACTAATCGTTGTTACTCGATTTAGATTTAGACGCTTCGTTATAACCATTTTAAATGCTCTAATGGGTCTTCCACCGGTCGTGGTTGGTTTGTTAGTTTATATTTTATTTTCTCGCTCTGGGCCTTTAGGTGTTCTGGGCTTACTCTATACCACGTCAGCAATGATCATTGCTCAGGCTATCATCATTACACCTCTTATAACATCCGTGGCACACCAATCAATGCAAGGACTTTGGGCTGATTATCGTGATCTTCTTATCTCAATAAATACATCAAAACCTCAGCGTATAGGAACCCTGATGTGGGATAGTAGGAGAGCACTAATCACCGCTTGTCTAGCTGGTTTTGGGCGTGGGATTGGTGAGGTTGGAGCCATTATGATTGTCGGCGGTAACATCGATAATGCAACCCGTGTATTAACTACGGCAATATCGTTAGAAACCTCAAGAGGTGACTTTTCATTAGCTCTCGCCTTAGGTTTTGTACTCATCTCGTTGGCTCTATCAGTGAGCTTTGCAACGCACTGGTTTGGAAAAACTGAACGAGGAGGGTTATGGTGATGTTTCCATTAGAGGTCTCGAGCGTTGAGATAAATATAAAAGGTAAAAGGATATTAGGCCCTATTAATCTTTTGCTAAAACAAGAAGGGATTTCAGTTCTGCTTGGCGCAAACGGGTCAGGTAAAACAACCTTATTGGAGACCCTTCACGGCTTGAGAAAATTGTCTAAAGGAAAAGTCAGGTGGTCTATACCTAATAAACTTGCAGCTAAAGAGCAGTCTTTCGTTTTTCAAACTCCAGTAATGCTGCGAAGGTCCGTCTTAGAAAACCTAATGTACCCTCTAAGGGTAAGACGGTTTTCCAAACCTAATGCAATCAAGGAAGCTATGCATTGGGTCAAAAAAATTGGTTTAGAAAAAAAAATTATTCAACAGGCAACTCTTCTTTCGGGTGGTGAAATGCAAGCTGTTGCTGTGGCACGGGCTCTTATAACAAAACCCAAAATGCTGTTTCTTGATGAACCCACCGCCTCTCTTGATGGTTTAGCCAAAAAGACTATTGAGGATATTCTTGTTTTGGCTGCCAAGAATGATACCAAAATAATTATGTCTACTCATGATTTAGGACAGGCTAAAAGGCTAGCTGATGATATTATTTATCTTCACAAAGGATTAATGGAATCACATTGTTTAAAGGATGAATTTTTAAACTCTCCACCAAGTGATGCTGCAAAACAATTTATAGCAGGCGATATTATAATATGATTAGAATACTATTTGCTTCGGCTGTATTATTTTTTGTTCAAATAAATACAGCTACAGCTAATCAAGTAAGGCTCGCAGTAACTTCTTCTTTCCATAACTCTGGATTAAGCGACCATCTAATTCCGCATGTTGAAACTGATTTAAAACTTGATATCCAACTAGTAGTCGTAGGCACTGGACAAGCTATAAAATTAGGACAAAACGGCGATGTTGACGCAATTTTAGTGCATTCAAAACCTGATGAAGAAGAATTTGTCAAAACTGGTTTTGCGAAACATCGACGCCAGATTATGTTTAACGAATATGTGATTTTAGGCCCTTCAACTGATCCAGCAAACATTAGGCTCGCAAATAGCCTTCTTGATGCCTTTAGAAGGCTCTCAAAAGTGAAGACTAACTTCGTCAGTAGAGGTGATTTAAGTGGAACTCACAAAAAAGAAATCGAAATTTGGAAAAAAATAAATTTCAAGCCAGAAAAATATGGGAAAAATTATCTTTCAGTTGGATCAAATATGGGAAAAGCAATAAATATTGCAGTTGCTTTTAATGCATATATTTTATCGGACAAGGCAACTTGGCTCAATCATAAAAATAAAGGAAATTTAATTATTCAATTTGAGGGTGATCAATTGCTACATAATCAGTATTCGTTTTTACCAATCAGTAAGAAACGTCATTCTCATATTAAAAGTAAACTAGTTGAAAAAATAGAAGATTGGCTAGTTTCTGAAAAATCAAAAAATCTTATTAACTCATATATTATTGAAAATAAACAGGTTTTTACGTTTAATGCAAATTGATATGAAGTTGTGTTTTAGTATATTTTACGGGGTTATCGTGGAAAACTTCCTAAAAGAAAGTACTTGGGCCACACCTTCTGAGGTGACTTCACCATATTCGTCAATCCAATTACGCATACGACATATTGTCCAAGCCTTTAGAAGGTCATCTACACCTAACGACCGAAGGAAATCCAATAAAATTTGGCGATAATCGGCGATATTTGCTTCGTCAATCATGACAACCCCGCAAAACAATCACCCTGAGTTTGCACCATCTGTATAGTAAATAACGAAGGAAGTAAAGGAAACCTAAGCTAGATTTAATTTTTTGATGCCATATTTGTCGGTTACACAAGTCATTTATTTGAATCTATCAAGAAATTTATTCCTCTAAGATAGTTTAATGTAATGTTAGCCGAATTTTTTTCATCAAAATTACAGTTAACACAGTCGGCGCTTGCACTTGTGATTAGAAAACCAACAAAGAAAAGAGAATTAATAATATATATTTCATCCGAGTTCTTATATTCAAAATTTCCCTTAAGATGATTTTCGCAAACGCTCACGATGTAGAGAGTATAAACCAGTTGCTATAATGACCCCTGCTCCAAGAAACGTCCAGAAGTCAGGGACTATTCCCCAGATAATGAAACCAAAAAGGGTAACCCAAATCAAAAGAGTATATTGGAGAGGTGAAACAACGACCGCATGTGCTATCTGTAAAGCTTTAATA
>JAQWIK010000027.1 GCA_029248915.1 Paracoccaceae bacterium
CTATGAGATGGCTATAAATGATTGATATTAAACTGAATAAAAACTACGTGGCTACTGAGTGGGAGTGATTAAAAATTCATTAAAATCAATATTTTACAGTAATAGTATTATTGAGTGGTAATAAAATACAATAATATCAGTTATTTATAGTATTTAAATAATATGAAAGTGAAGGTGGCATGAATAATGAATACAGAAAATGGGGACTCATAACTGGAAATTCACTTTTGATTATGGCTCTAATTGCTGGCTTTACATATGGATACGTTCATACATCAATATACATACCAAATGATTCAGAATTAACTGCAAAATTACTGCAAGAAAATATTATGATTTATAAGATGGGCATATTTGCTTGGGTGATAATCATTATTTTAGACATAATTGTATCATTAGGCTTATACAAATTTTATTTAGACGATAAAAATCTGATTTCAAAATTATCTTCTGCCCTTAGAATTCTTTACACTATAGTTTTGGCTATAGCCGTTGCTCAACTTGTTTTTCCTTTAATTGAAGATAGTGAAGTCGCTAAAAGCCTCTCATATTTTGAAAAATTTGAGAGGGTTTGGGCACTTGGGTTAATTATATTTGGATTTCACCTCTTAACATTAAGCATAGTTTGCTTTAAATCTGAAATAACCCCTCAATTACTAGCTATTTTTTTAAGTTTGGGCGGTTTGTGTTATGTTATTGTAAATAGTTTAAAAACATTTTTTCCTAGCTTGACTGAAGGAACGAAGATAATAGAAAATATTTTGATAACACCAATGGCGCTATCAGAACTTAGTTTTGCTATATGGTTGATTGTAATATCTTTGCGTATGAAAAGACTTAGTAGTGCAGACTAGTTACAAATTATGTAACTTGTATTTGAATAAGTCATTGATATCATTGAAATGTAGTAGTAACAAAGGCAACGCTTAATAGAATTAAAGTTACATAAATGTTACATAGTCTAAAATTACATTAATGATATTAATAACTTACAACAATGGAACTATTGAGTGGGAATAAATGATTTAATTCAATATACTGTAATTATTTATTAAAGTTACTATATTGGAATTATAGGGATAAAATAAAATGGACGCGTTGGATATTTCGTTGATCTTATCTATCTTATCTTGTGGTTTAGTCGGTGGGTTCATTTTTACATATGCAATCGTTGTTATGCCAGGCTTATCAAACCTTAATAATAGAGACTTTCTAAGAGCATTTCAGGTGACAGATGCCGTATACAGAATAAACAGCCGCTCTTCATGTTTACTTGGGTAGGCTCTATTTTGGCTGTGTTAGCTACGATATTAGTTTCATTGGTAAGTATTGGGTTTGCAGAGGGTTGGTTAATAGTTTTAGTTTCTTTTGTTTATCTATTAGGTGTGCAAGGCATAACGGTGGCAATCCATATCCCCCTAAATAACCATATTCAGAAGATTAAAATTGAAAATCTGAATGATGAGGCATTAGCTAATGAACGCTTAAAATTTGAAACAAAATGGAATTTCTTTAATTATATTCGAACAAGCATCGCCATTTCTGTTAGCGTGTTACTGCTTACAATTTTAACAATACGATAAATTAAATTCAAAAAAACGGATCTGATTTAATATTAAATGGAAAAGACAGAGATTGAAAAAACCAAACAAAATTATACTGTTTCTGCTAAGATATTCCATTGGGGTTTTGTAATTTTATTTGCCTATGGAATTTCGAAGCAAGTTGATAACATAAACCAATTAGAAGATTTAGCTCTACTAAAGTTTGAGATAACTTTTGCTCTTTTGTTTATTCTATTTTTGGTTGCTCGCTTTGTGTATATGAAGCGAACTCAAAAATCCTCATTACCGCCTAATACGCCCAGAGCGCAAAAATTTCTAGCAAAAGCAGTACACTACGGCATGTATGTCGGGATGATAACAATAGCAGTTTCCGGCCTTATAATCGGCTGTCTATACTGGCTTGGCCTTAAAAGTGGTATTTTAATCGAGACGATTATTAGTTGGCATGAGTTTTCAGTATCCAGTGTATATTGGTTAGTTGGACTACATTTGATAGGTGCTATTTATCATCGGTTCAAAAACGACGGTGTTTGGGAATCTATGATGCCAACGTTTAAACGCGGCAAATGATTTTAAATTAAAAGTCCGATAAAACCTATTTTTATGCTTTCTTAGCAACTGGAGGATTACCAGGAATTGGAAGCCCTCTCAGAGCCTTGGTGGATCGCATATACTGCGGAGCATATGCAGCCGATTCACCTAAAGCCTCTGCCGCACGCCAAGCCCACCTTGGATCTGCCAACATTCCTCTTGCCATTGACACCATATCGGCTTGCCCTGTTCTTACAATAGCTTCAGCCTGAAACGCTTCTGTAATTTGACCTACAGCCATGGTTGCAACTCCTGTTTCGCGCTTAATTTCAGATGCAAAGCCAGTTTGATAACCGGGGCCAACCTCAATTTTCTTTTCTGGAGAATTTCCCGCGCTTGATACATCTATAAAATCGCAACCTCTTTTCTTTAACTCTCTAGTAAATTCAGTAGACTCATTTATATCCCAACTGGATCTATCAACCCAATCCGTTGCTGAAAACCGCACACCTATGGCTTTTTCCCTTGGCCAAACTTTTGAAACTGCCTCAAAAACTTCTAGAGGAAATCGCATACGGTCTTCAAGAGAACCTCCATACTGGTCATTTCTTAAATTACTGAGAGGAGATAAAAATTGATGCAACAAATAACCATGGGCCGCATGTATTTCCAAAACATCAAATCCTATCCGATCTGCACGCTTTGCAGAATCCATGAATGCAGATTTGATTCTAGAAAGTCCAACTTCATCAAGCGCTTGAGGTGCCTCCCAATCTGTTGCGGCGTAGGCTTCTGCAGATGGTCCATCAGTTTTCCAACCTCTAGGTTCGTTAGAGGGTATTGGTTTTCCTCCCAACCAAGGGAGTTCAGTTGAACCTTTCCGACCGGCATGAGCAATTTGAATCCCCATCTTTGCATTCCCAAAGTCATGGCAAAAATCAACTACCCTTTTCAAATTTTGCTCGTGGTCATCGGTACAAAGGGCCAGGCAACCAGGAGAGATCCTACCGGTCATTTCAACACCAACAGCCTCAGTAAAAATCAAGCCCACGCCTGAAACAGCAAACTGACCTAAATGCATTAGGTGCCAATCCGTAGCATTACCTTCATTTGCGCTGTATTGGCACATTGGGGCAACTACTATCCTATTGGGAATATTCACATCCGAGAGTGAAATTGGCGAAAAAAGGTAACTATTCATAAAAATACTCTTTTAATTGAAACTAACACCAAATAATTAAATTAAAAAATGATTAAGGGAAGCCCTTTTGAAATAAATATCTAGGTCTTTAATTTAATTAAGTTGATCTAGGATTGTTTGATTTGCCTGATTGACCAACACAACTACAGAGTTTACCTAGGAACTGCTGCTAAACGGAGCGTACTATGTACTCAACACAAGAAGAATGGCTATTGTCGAAGAACAAAAAAGTTGTTTTGTTCGGAATGTCTGGCTTAGGTAAAACCCATATTTCGAATATGCTGCGCCAATCTGGTGAATGGTACCATTATTCGATCGATTATCGTATTGGCACTCGGTATATGGGCGAAGAAATAGAAGATAGCTACAAAGAAGACGCAATGAAGTCGCCTTACCTGCGAGAATTGCTTCTTGGTGACTCTATACATATTTCTTCAAACATAAGCTTTGGTAACCTAGCTCCTCTATCAAATTATCTTGGCAAACCAGGTAATAAAGAAAAAGGTGGGCTAAGTATCGATGAATATAAAAAACGCCAAGCCCAGCACCATATTGCAGAGGTAAAAGCGTTATTGGACACTCCAAATTTTATCGATAAATCCAACCGAATTTACGGTTACCCCAACTTTGTCTGTGATACAGGCGGATCAATATGTGAGGTAGTTAATCCTGAAAACCCCAACGACCCGGTTTTGAAAACTTTGGCAGAAAATATGCTTTTAGTTTGGATTCAAGGATCCGACCACCAAACTGATGAATTAATTAAACGATTCGATAAGAGCCCTAAACCTATGTGTTACGATCAAGGTTTTCTTGACTTAAAATGGAAGCAGTATCTTAAGATAAGTAAGTGTCCCATTGAAGAAGTGGACCCAGACGATTTTGTACGGTGGACTTATAGTGAAGCCATGGATCACAGAAACCCCATTTATAAGTCTATGGCTTCTTGGGGAATAACAGTTCAAGCCGATTTAATTTCCCAAGTAGAAACGCCGTTGGAATTTAATGCATTAATTGGCTCAACAATTTCCGAAAATATTAAATAATTATCAAAATGCCAATAAAGCTCCCATCTTCCCTACCAGCCTTCAACGTCCTCTCTAAAGAGGGTGTGATGGTAATGTCAGAGGACGAAGCAACCCGTCAAGATATAAGGCCTTTGCAAATTGGACTTCTCAATTTGATGCCTAAAAAAATTCAAACGGAGAACCAATTTGCAAGGCTAATTGGTTCCACCCCACTTCAAATAGAGCTTTCATTGATAAGCATCAGCAATCACGAAACAAAAAATACAGCCGCCGAGCATATGAAAAGTTTTTATAAGCCTTTTTCAGAAATCCTCGATAGTGGTAAAAAACTCGATGGACTAATAATAACAGGGGCGCCCATTGAACAACTTGATTATGAGGAAGTAACTTACTGGAAGGAAATAGTAGAAATATTTAAGTGGACACAAACGCATGTTCATTCAACTTTTGGTGTTTGCTGGGGTGGAATGGCGATGTTAAAACATTTCTACAATATCGATAAACAAATTTTAAAAGAAAAAGCTTTTGGATGCTTTCGCCACCAGAATTTAAGCCCCAACTCAAAATATCTACGAGGTTTTTCAGATGATTTTATTATCCCGGTAAGTCGATGGACTGAAATTAATAACGACGATATAATTTCTGTTCCACAACTGAAAAAACTTCTTGGCAGCGATGAAGTCGGACCTTGCCTAATTGAGGACGCAGAACATCGGTCTCTCTATATATTTAACCATTTTGAGTACGACAGTGATACGCTTAAACAAGAATATGACCGGGATATTGAAACAGGAAAAGAAATAAAAGTCCCCAAAAACTATTATCCAGGAGATGATCCTAAAGCGAAACCAGATAACCGATGGCGTTCACATGGCCATCTATTATATGGAAATTGGATCAATTCGATATATCAATCAACCCCATATGATATGGAAAAAATTGGAACATAAAACTTTATTTTAGTAGCGACTTCACTGCAGTTATCGCTGCATCTGCGCCTGAAATATCCGTTCCGCCACCTTGAGCAAGGTCTGACCTACCTCCACCACCTTTTCCTCCAAGTTTCAACACAGCACTTCGCACAATATCAACAGCTGAAATTTTTCCAGTAAGATCAGAAGACACACCAACAGCAACAGCAACTCTATTGTCGCTTTCTGTAATTAAAAGGATAATTCCACTTTTTAAACGGTCCTTGTGTTCATCAATTAGTGAAGGTAATTCTTTTCCAGAAATTCCAGAGTAGACCTGAGCAAAAAATGAAATCCCATTTATGTTCTCAGCTTTCACTGTTTCACGGCTTCCTTCGCCAGAAATTGCAAGTTTTCTTCTTAGTTCTGCTACTTCATTTGTAAGGCTACGCCTTTCATCCATCAAAACATTTACTCGTTTATTAAGTTGATCGGCTGAAACCTTTAGAAAAGTACTCAAATCATTTACTTGCTGAGACCTATTAGCCAGATACACTATTGCGCCCTCACCGGTTAGAGCATCTATTCGACGAACCCCAGCGCTCGATGCACTATCTGATAATATTGTAAAAGCACCTATTTCTCCGGTTTTTTTAACGTGAGTCCCGCCACAAAGTTCCAAAGAATATGTTTCTCCACCAAGACCTTTGCCTGTATCTTTTTGATACCCCATAGAAACAACGCGCACTTCATCCCCATACTTTTCTCCGAAAAGAGCTTGGGCTCCTATACCTCTCGCATCATCAGGCGTCATAATTCGTGTCTGTACAGTTGAGTTTTGCCTTACGTACCTATTTACTGAATTTTCAATCGACTGAATTTCTTCCTTGGTTAAGGGTGAAGAATGGCTGAAATCAAACCGCAGTCTGTTTTTATTATTTAAAGACCCACGCTGTGCAACATGATCGCCCAGTAACTGTCTTAACGCTTCATGTAATAAGTGCGTAGCAGAGTGGTTAGCTTTAATTCTTTCTCTTCGATCAGCGTCAACAAATAAAGAAACACTATCCCCTTCTTCAATGGATCCTGATGAAACAATGCCTGAATGTATAAACAATCCAGCAAACTTTTTTGTATCAGTTATTTGTATCATACAATCTGAACTTTGGACGTAACCCTGATCACCTACCTGACCACCACTTTCTGCATAAAAAGGTGTTTGATTGAAAATTAGTTGAACTTTATCGTCCGCCTTGGCCGATGAAACTTTAACTCCATCTTCAACCAATTTAAGTATTTGAGCCTCAGCCTCGTCAGTTTCGTATCCCAAAAAATCAGTTGCTAATAAGGTTTCCGCCAACTCAAACCAAATCGCCTCATCAGTAATTTGCCCTGTACCAATCCAAGCCGCACGCGCTTTGGTTTTTTGATCTGCCATCGCAATGTCAAAGGCTTTAGTGTTTACAACCCGACCCTTCTCTCTTAAAGCATCTTGAGTAAGATCTAGTGGAAACCCATAAGTGTCATATAATTTGAATGCGGTTTCTCCAGAAAATTCCTGACCTTCTGGAACCCTTTCCAGTTCATCATCCAGTAATTTTAACCCGCGTTCCAGCGTTTGTCTGAAGCGTGTCTCTTCTTGAAGTAAAGTCTCCTCAATCAACGACTGAGCTTGTCCCAATTCTGGGTAAGCACTACCCATCTGCTGAATAAGAGCGTCAACCAAATTATGCATTATAGGGCCTTGTGAACCAAGCAAATGAGCATGGCGCATTGCTCTTCGCATAATACGACGAAGAACATATCCCCGACCGTCATTTCCCGGTAAAACTCCATCAGCTATCAAAAAAGATGTAGAACGTAAGTGATGTGCAATAACTCTATGATGCACATTTTGATTTCCCTCTACTTCTGTAGAAGTAATCTCAGCAGAAGCTAGCATGAGACTTCTCATTGTATTGGTATCATAATTATCATGACTACCCTGTAACAGAGCACCTATTCGCTCTAAGCCCATACCTGTATCTATTGATTGAATATCAAGAGCCTTCATCGAGCCATCTTCAAACCGCTCATTCTGCATGAATACAATATTCCATATCTCAATAAAACGATCGCCGTCTTCCTCAGGCGATCCGGGCGGACCGCCCCAAATATGATCGCCATGGTCATAAAAAATTTCGGTGCATGGCCCACAGGGGCCTGTTGGTCCCATTTGCCAAAAATTATCGGAAGTACTAATTCTTATAATACGATCTTCTGAAACACCTACCTTCTTCCAAATCAAAGCAGCTTCATCATCTGTATGAAAAATAGTCACATATAATTTATCTTTTGGAATTCCAAATTCACTGGTAATGAGGTTCCAGGCCAATGGAATAGCCTCAGACTTAAAATAATCCCCAAACGAGAAATTTCCTAACATCTCAAAAAAAGTATGGTGGCGCGCAGTGTAGCCAACATTATCTAAATCATTGTGCTTGCCGCCTGCCCTTACGCATTTCTGCGCCGTAACAGCTCTAACATAATCTCTTTTTTCTAATCCAGTAAAAAGATTTTTAAACTGAACCATGCCGGAGTTAACAAACATTAAAGTGGGGTCATTTCGTGGCACTAAAGGGCTAGAAGAGACGATTTGATGACCATTTTTTTTGAAATAATTTAAAAAAGTTGAACGAATTTCGTTTAAATTGGCCATATCATTCTTCCAAAACTACACGGTAATCCGTCTATATCTAGCGAATGAAAATGTCCACAGTTACAATGAACTTACACATTAGAAAAGGGCCCTAAACAAGGGCCCTAAACTGGTCACTAATTCACTTAAGCTTCCAAGATTTCACTATCGCCCTTAGGGGTCGGGCTTTCAAAATCCAAGCCATGCGCAGCACGAATTTTATCCTCCAACTCATAGGCAATCTCAGAATTTTCTGACAAAAATATTTTAGCGTTTTCTCTTCCTTGGCCAATTCGTTCGTCGCCGTAGCTATACCACGATCCAGATTTCTCAACTACTCCTGCGGTTACACCCAAATCGAGTAATTCGCCATTTTTAGAAATACCTTCTCCATACATTATATCAAACTCTACTTGTTTGAATGGCGGTGCGACTTTGTTTTTGACCACTTTAACACGTGTAGCATTTCCAACAATTTCGTCTCTGTCTTTGATTGCCCCAATGCGCCTAATATCTAGCCGGACAGATGAGTAAAATTTCAATGCATTACCACCTGTGGTAGTTTCAGGGCTGCCAAACATGACACCAATTTTCATTCTGATTTGATTAATAAAAATAACCATACACTTACTTTTACTTATTGATCCAGTTAGTTTCCGCATCGCTTGACTCATTAAACGTGCCTGAACACCAACATTATGATCACCCATATCACCTTCGAGTTCAGATTTTGGCGTTAATGCAGCAACTGAATCAACCACCACCATGCTTACTGCGCCAGACCTTACGAGAGTGTCCGTGATTTCTAATGCCTGCTCGCCCGTGTCTGGTTGAGAAATAAGTAATTCATCTAAATCCACACCCAACTTTTTTGCATATTGGGGGTCTAAAGCGTGCTCAGCATCCACAAATGCACAAACTCCTCCCTTTTTTTGTTCTTCGGCCACACAGTGCAAGGTAAGCGTTGTTTTGCCTGAACTCTCTGGACCATAGATTTCTACTATTCGTCCTTTTGGAAGTCCCCCAATTCCAAGGGCGATATCCAAACCTAAAGATCCTGTAGAGGTTGCTTCAATTTCTTGAACTGGATTATCTGCACCCAACTTCATAATTGAGCCTTTTCCAAACTGCCGTTCAATTTGGGCCAAAGCACTATCAAGTGCTTTTTGCTTTTCGTTATTTCGTTTTGATTCCATCGATAATAGTTCTGCCATTTTAAACTGCCTTTTTATTTCACAGTGTTACTAAAGGGGCAATGCCACTTTTGTTCTACTAATGTTCTTTTATGAGACCATAAAAGGAACATTGCAAGAAAAATTTTTAAATTGTCATGATTTAATTCGGTTTTTTTATTTTTTTTTTCAGAATAGAATAATAAAATCCGTCTCCCAACTCGTTGGGAATAAATAATTTGTCTTCCTGAAATATCCATTCATTCGAATTTTTTAAAAATTTTTTTATTTGAGTTTCATTTTCATCTTCAAGTATAGAACAAGTCGCATATAAAAGTGTTCCATATGATTTAACTAGTTTTGAAGCGGTATTCAGAATATTTGCCTGAACAGATAATAAATTTTTATACTCTTTTAATGTTAATGACCATTTTCCTTCAGGATCTCTTCGCCAAGTACCGCTACCAGAACAAGGAGCATCACAAAAAACCAAACCATAGTATAAGTTTTTTAAATCCTCAGATTCAATAATTCGGATATCTGCACTAGAACGCCTCGCTCGTTTGGGTAAATCTTTCATTCTCTCAAAATTAATATCATACGCAAAAATTGGTTGGTTTAAAAATGCACTCAAAGCGAGTGATTTTCCTCCACCACCAGCACAAAAGTCTAATATTGGTCCACTCTGATCCATACTTAATTGTAACACGCTTGCCTGGCTTGACGCGTCCTGAAGTTCTACCAATCCTGAACCATAGGCACGAGAATTCTTTATTTTTCTATATCCTTTATTTACCACTAAAGCAGTAGATACTGTTGGATGAAGATTTGAAATAATTCCCTCTTTTTCGAGAGCTTGAAGCGCATCTTTTCTGGTACCTTTAGTTATATTTACACGCAGAAAAATATTTGCTCGTTCCTTGAGGCTATTAGCAACATCGTTTGCCTTCTTTCCCAAAGACGCTTTCCATTTAGGCCATAGCCAAGAGGGAATATCATAAATATCATATTCGTTTTTTAACGGTAAAAGATCTAATTCTACTTTTGTTATTTTAGTTGGACTGTACTTACTCACACCGAAATATTTATCGAAATTTACCTCCTGCTTTTGAAGAAGAGCAATAATCCAAGACCGTCCAGATATATCCTTTGTTCTCTTTGTGAGACTACTTTTTTGCCTTAGAGCAGCGAAAACAAGATCTCTAATTGCATTTCTGTCTCCGCTTCCAGCAAAGCGGTTAAATCTTCCCCACCTATTCAAAGAAGCCTCAGCATGCTCTCCGGCAAGAATTAGATCGAGTATTTCGATTGCGGCTGCAATATGCGCTGCTGGTGTCATTGATCAAATGATACGATAATTGGGACTTTCTCTTGTAATTTGCACATCATGTACATGACTTTCTTTCAGGCCTGCCCCTGTTATTTTAACAAACTCACAGTTTTTTCTCATCTCCGCAATTGTCTGGCAACCTGTGTAGCCCATTGAAGCTTTTAATCCGCCCACCATCTGGTGAATTACTGCGTTCGCCGGACCTTTATATGGGACCTGACCTTCGATTCCTTCTGGTACGAGTTTATCGCTGGCTGCATCCTTTTGAAAATATCTGTCTGCAGAGCCTCGAGCCATCGCCCCAAGTGAACCCATTCCCCTATAAGCTTTAAAAGACCTACCCTGATATAAAATCACTTCGCCGGGGCTCTCATCAGTTCCTGCGATCATACTACCAACCATCGCGCAAGAAGCTCCTGCAGCAATTGCTTTGGCAAAATCTCCTGAGAACTTTATGCCTCCATCAGCAATAACCGGTGTTTCACCAGAAGCCTCGACACAATCTAATATTGCGGTCAATTGTGGAACACCAACACCTGCAACCATTCTTGTTGTACAGATTGACCCAGGTCCAATTCCGACTTTTATTCCATCAGCCCCAACGTCAATTAAAGCCTTACATGCATCGGCAGTTGCCACATTTCCGGCCACTACCTGCACATTATTTGAACGTTTTTTAACCCTACTGACAGCCTCGATAACTGCATTAGAATGCCCGTGAGCGGTATCTATAACCAGTAAGTCAACGCCAGCGTCTATTAGACAATCTGATCTTGAAAATCCCTCATCGCCAACTGTTGTTGCAGCAGCAACTCTTAATCTTCCAATATCATCTTTACATGCCGTGGGATTTAATACGGCCTGCTCTGTATCTTTTAAAGTTAACAAACCAGTAAGCCGACCTTGCTTATCTGTGATGAGTAACTTTTCAATACGCCGCTCTTTCATAAGGCTAATAGCTTGCTTGCGATCTGCTGGTTCAATTAGAACAGCTAAGTTTTCCTTAGTCATCATTTTTGACACAGGTGTGCTACTATCGGCTGCGAACCGCATATCGCGATTTGACACAATTCCAACGACATGATCTTTTCCATCCACAACAGGAAATCCAGTTATGTTATATCGATCTCTTAGAATATCAGCATCAGCCAGAGTCTGATTCTCACGAAGAGTGATAGGATTGTAGACTATACCACTCTCAAATCTTTTTACTCTTCTAACTTCCTCGGCTTGCTGATCTGTTTCAAGGTTGCGATGTATAACCCCGATACCGCCAGCCTGAGCCATAGTAATAGCCATCTTGGACTCAGTCACTGTATCCATTGCTGAGCTTAACAATGGAATATTTAAAGTTATTTCTTTTGTCACGCGGGTCCGCGTGTCTACATCTGATGGTAAAACAGAAGACCGAGCTGGAACCAACAAAACATCGTCAAAAGTAAGAGCCTCACGAATCTGCATCGCATTTTTCCTTCCGAATTACAGTAACCGTTTGGCAAGTCTCTATTTCACGATCTCAAAAAAAAGAAAAGAGTAATAAGAAATAAATATATAAATTGGCGCAGACTGATAAATTTATGACGATTGCAGTCTTTTACTTTTCAACTATTACGTTATTTTTGCAGTAAAGTGTATGGAGTTTAGTATGAGTTCAAAACCTCTTGTTGTTTTTACACCATCCGGAAAAAGAGGCTATTTTGAAAAAGGCACATCTATTTTACAGATTGCACGTCAACTTGGTGTAGATCTGGATTCGGTCTGCGGCGGGCGAGGAATATGTAGCAAATGCCAAATTACCCCCTCTTATGGTGAATTCCCAAAGCATGGGGTTACAGTTTCTGCCGATGCACTTTCTGAATGGAATAAAGTCGAAGAGCGGTATAATGACAAACGTGGGTTAGCAAAAGGTAGGCGATTAGGGTGCCAAGCCTGCGTCCAAGGTGATGTTGTCATCGATGTACCTGCTGAAAGTCAGGTACACAAACAAGTTATCAGAAAAGATGCGAGTGTTCGACCGGTAAAAATGAACCCAGCAACACGTTTATTTTACGTAGAGGTTGCAGAACCAGATATGCATGAACCCAGCGGAGACCTTGAGCGCCTAAAGAAAGCTCTTAAGGAACAATGGGGAATAGGTGACGTTGAATTAGATTTTTTCCAGCTCAATAAACTGCAGAAAACTTTGAGGCAAGGTAACTGGGCAGTCACTGTCGCAATATTTAAAGATCATACGGCTACCCGTTCAAGTATTGTTGAGATTTGGCCCGGACTTTATGAAAAAGGGATTTACGGTCTGGCAATCGATCTAGGCTCTACCACAATAGCAGCTCATCTAACTGACCTTAAATCTGGAGAAGTTTTAAAAAGTGCCGGTTTAATGAATCCACAAATCAGGTTCGGAGAGGATTTAATGAGTAGAGTCAGCTACTCAATGATGAACCCCGGTGGCGATAAAGAAATGACAAAAATAGTGCGCGAGGCCATTAATAGCCTCGCTGAGCAGCTAACGGCAGAGGCGGCAATTGAAAAAAAATCTTTAGTTGAAGTTGTTTTCGTTTGTAATCCAGTCATGCATCATTTGCTTTTGGGGATTGATCCCGTTGAATTAGGACAGGCACCTTTTGCTCTAGCATCTTCAAACTCCATTGAAGTGAGTGCATCTGATTTAGACCTCAGCAACATGAATTCTTCCGGTAGATGTTATATTTTACCATGTATTGCTGGGCATGTGGGTGCGGACGCAGCAGCAGTTGCATTATCAGAAGAACCAAATAAGTCTGAAGATCTTGTTTTAGTCGTGGATGTTGGAACAAATGCTGAAATTTTGCTAGGCAATAAATCAAAAGTTCTCGCCTGTTCTTCCCCCACTGGTCCAGCATTTGAGGGTGCACAGATAAGCTCAGGCCAACGTGCAGCGCCTGGTGCAATTGAACGTATAGAAATAGATAACAATACCAAAGAACCACGTTTCAGGGTGATTGGCTGTAATTTATGGTCTGATGAAGAAGGATTCACAGAAGCCACAAGAAAGTCTGGTATCACTGGGATTTGCGGATCTGGCATCATTGAGGCAGTAGCAGAATTAAGAATGGCAGGCCTAATGGATGAAAGCGGACTTATAGGATCTGCTGAAGCAACTGGTTCAAGTAGATGCATACCAGAAGGGCGAACTTACTCTTATGTTATTTATGATCAATCGGATGAAAATGGACCGCTAATATCTGTATCTCAAAATGATATAAGAGCTATTCAGCTAGCCAAATCCGCATTGTATGCCGGTGCTCGACTTCTAATGGACGAAATGAAAATAGAAAAAGTGGACCGCGTTGTGCTTGCTGGTGCGTTTGGGGCCCATATTTCGTCAAAACATGCTATGGTTTTAGGAATGATCCCAGATGTCCCATTGGATAAAGTTCAATCAGCAGGAAATGCGGCAGGTACGGGTGCTAGAATTGCTCTTTGCAATATTTCGTCTCGTAGTGATATAGAGGAAATGGTTGGAAAAATAGAGAAAATTGAAACAGCTATAGAACCAAAGTTCCAAGAACATTTTGTCGCTGCAAATGCAATTCCACATAAACTAGATTCTTTTCCGGAATTGAGTAAAGTCGTAAATTTACCTAAAGTTCACTTCAATATAGGATCAGACAACAAAAAACGGCGAAGGCGTCGAAAACTATAAAAAAATATAAAGCTTGTGAGGTTACTTTACCTTAAGATTGCCCTGTAATTTAGCACCCTTTTCGGTAGACAGCGTTTCGTAGGTAATGTCAGCCATAATTGTACCCGAACTTGCAACGGCTACTTCAGAAGCTGAAATCACACCGTTTGCTTTTCCATCAATTGATACAGAGGTACCAGAAATTGAACCGTCAACACTTCCAGCCGCTAAAACAGAAACTGAATTACCGACAACCTTGCCTTTGATTTGGCCGTCAATCTCAATATCACCCTGACTTTTTATATTCCCATTGAGTTTAAAATCAGAGCTTAAGTATGTTTTCGCCATTATTCTCTCCATAAGACTTATATTCGTGAGCATTAAGCTTCAGTTGAACTGACATCTAAGGTCTAAATCTAAACAACGCAAGAAAATCTATCAATATTCTCTGTTCAGTGATTGATAAGCGATATCGCTCACTTGCATTAATTTTTTAAATATGAGATATGCCGCGTAATCCGCATCAGTTTAACAACGCGGTCTCTCGTGGGTGGGAGCGGATTTAATGATCACCCTATGAAACGCGTAGCAAATGGAGTTGTCATGCCTCTATACGAGCATGTAGTAATATCGCGTCAGGATTTGTCCAATACGCAAGCCGAAGGTTTGATAGAACACTTTGGAAAGGTACTTTCCGAAAATGGTGGTAAAGTCGTAGACAGTGAATATTGGGGCCTTAAAACAATGGCCTACAAAATTAACAAAAATAGAAAAGGCCATTACAGTTTTTTAAAAACAGACTCGCCTTCAGTTGCCGTTCAAGAAATGGAACGCTTGATGAGAATTCACGAAGATATAATGCGTGTATTGACCATCAAAGTGGATGTGCACAAGGAAGGCCCGTCTATTCAAATCAGTAAACGCGAAGATCGCAGCGATCGACGTGAACGATCTGAATAACAGTAGCTAAAAGGAAAAATATAATGGCAACTAAACCATTTTTTCGTCGTCGTAAGGTTTGCCCTTTCTCTGGTGAAAAGGCGCCTAAAATTGATTATAAAGATACTAAGCTTCTGCAAAGATATATATCTGAGCGTGGGAAAATTGTACCTAGTAGAATTACAGCAGTATCCGCAAAAAAACAGCGAGAGCTAGCTACAGCTATAAAAAGAGCTAGGTTCTTGGCATTACTTCCGTATGCAGTGAAGTAAGGAGACAAAGCAATGCAAGTTATTCTTTTAGAACGTGTAGCAAAACTGGGTCAAATGGGCGATGTAGTAGATGTTAAACCAGGCTATGCAAGAAATTTTTTATTGCCTCAAGGCAAAGCAAAGTCTGCGTCTGAAACTAACATCTCAGCATTTGAATCAGAAAAAGCTAAATTGGAAGCCCATAATTTGGAGACAAAAACAGAGGCGGACGCACTAGCAGCAAAATTGAACGGACAAAAATTTACTATTATACGTTCAGCTTCCGATACAGGGGCGTTATACGGGTCAGTCACCCCGAGGGATGCTTCAGATGCAGCAACTGAAGCTGGTTTTACGATAGACCGAAAACAATTTACTTTAAAATCGCCGATAAAGGAACTTGGTCTTCACGAAATAGAAATTAAGCTCCATCCAGAAGTATCTGCTATAGTTATAGTGAATGTTGCAAGGTCACTGGAAGAAGCCGAGTTACAGGCTTCTGGCAAATCAATTCAGGACTTGGCAGCAGAGCAAGAGCAAGAAGCAGAGTTTGAAATAGCAGAATTGTTTGACGATATTGGGTCGGCAGCCTTAGATGATGATTTAGGAATAGATGTCGAACCAGAAGCTTTATTGGATAGTGAATCCGAGACGTCAGCAGAAAGTAAGTCAGAATAACATTTAAAACTGAATATGAAATTCAAAAGCGCTCTTGATTAATTCATGGGCGCTTTTTTGTTCTACAGTTAAATATAATCTTATAAAAATTTTAATAAAGTATCAAAAAATAGGTTGAATTTAAAATTATTGACAATTTTTTTATAAAATTTTGTATTTTTATAAATTTAGACGGTTGACGTTCACTAAGCTCTTTTTTAAGTTACGATTACAGATAACGAAACAAATTTGCTAAATTATTCATTGTAAGGGGCTCACTAAAATAAAGCAGTTGGATAAAAAATTGCACCCTCCGATTTGTCGGGGGTTTTTTTAGGGGTTGAGGAAAATTGGAGCTATAAGATGACACGCCAAATGACCGGTGCAAAAATGGTTGTTCAGGCCTTAAAGGATCAAGGTGTAGATACTGTATTTGGATATCCAGGCGGAGCTGTATTACCTATTTATGATGAGGTTTTCCTTCAAAATGATATTCGTCATATTTTAGTGCGTCATGAACAAGGAGCCGTTCACGCCGCTGAAGGGTATGCTAGGTCCACAGGAAAGCCAGGCGTAGTTCTTGTCACTTCAGGGCCAGGAGCTACAAATGCGGTAACAGGCCTTACCGACGCTTTAATGGACAGTATTCCTTTAGTTGTATTAACTGGGCAGGTTCCAACCTTTATGATCGGTTCAGATGCTTTTCAAGAAGCTGATACCGTTGGTATTACCCGTCCCTGTACTAAACATAACTGGTTAGTTAAGGACACAAAACAATTAGCTCAAACAATCCATGAAGCATTTCACGTGGCGACTTCAGGTAGGCCAGGTCCGGTTCTGGTGGATATCCCAAAAGATGTACAATTCGCCACATCCAAATATACTGAAAAGTCTAAAATCCCTGTTTCTCATTATCAACCCCACACTAAGGGTGACGCTGATCAGATCAGTAGATTAGTGGATGCGATAGAAAACGCAAAAAAACCAATATTCTATACCGGTGGCGGTGTTATAAATTCAGGACCCCATGCTAGTAAATTATTGAGAGAACTTGTTGATAAATCTAATTTTCCAATAACGTCTACACTAATGGGTCTAGGTTGTTATCCAGCTTCTGGTAAGCGATGGCTGGGTATGCTTGGAATGCATGGTTTGTACGAAGCAAACCTGGCTATGCATGATTGTGATCTTATGATTAATATTGGAGCAAGGTTCGATGATAGGATAACAGGAAGGCTGGATGCCTTCAGCCCTAATTCCACAAAAGCGCATGTGGACATTGATCCTTCCTCAATTAATAAGGTTATTAGCGTTGATATTCCAATAATTGGTGATGTTGGTAGTGTGTTGAGAGATGTGCTAGAACTTTGGAAATCAAGAGGGCAGAAAACTAATGTAGAAGCAATTAGTGGCTGGTGGAAGGAAATCGAAAATTGGAAATCCATCGACTGCCTCGCATTTAAGCAAAAGGGCAAAACAATTAAACCTCAATTTGCACTTTCTAGATTAGAAGAACTGACGAAAAAATACAAAAATCGTTTCATTGCTACTGAAGTTGGCCAACATCAAATGTGGGCAGCTCAGTACCTTAGGTTCGAACAACCGAATCAATGGATGACATCGGGTGGATTGGGGACAATGGGCTACGGGTTTCCTGCTTCAATAGGAGTACAAATTGCTCATCCTGATGCCTTAGTTATAAATGTTGCAGGTGAAGCAAGCTGGCTCATGAATATGCAAGAAATGGGAACAGCAATCCAGTATAGATTACCCGTCAAACAATTCATCTTAAACAATGAGCGCTTGGGAATGGTCAGACAATGGCAAGAGCTTTTACACGGTGAACGTTACTCCCACAGTTGGTCTGATGCCTTGCCAGATTTTGTCAAGTTGGCGGAAGCATTTGGGGCTAAAGGTATACTATGTGATGATCCCCAAAATTTAGATGATGCGATAATGGAAATGCTTAACTATGATGGACCCGTAATTTTTGATTGTCTCGTAGAAAAGCATGAAAACTGTTTTCCTATGATACCTTCGGGCGAATCTCATAATAAAATGTTATTAGGAGAAGCTAACACAAAAGATGCAATTGGGTCTTCTGGGGCTGTACTGGTTTAAGGAGTGATTATGTCTGCGCTTAAAATAAAAAAAGGGGCTTCTAAGCACTCCGCGTATAATTTACGCGCCAATTTCAAAGATCAAACAGAGGCCCATACCTTAACAGTGTTAGTTGATAATGAAGCTGGCGTGTTAGCACGCGTGATAGGTTTGTTCTCTGGAAGAGGCTATAATATTGATAGTTTAACTGTGGCTGAAGTTGACCATGCAGGCGGTTTGTCGAGAATAACAATTGTAACAAGCGGCACACCCCAAATTATAGAGCAGATTAAGGCGCAATTAGGTCAAATTGTTCCAGTACATGAAGTTCATGATTTGACAGTAGAGGGTCCCTCTGTTGAAAGAGAATTAGCTCTCTTAAAGGTTACGTCGAGCGGCGAAAAGAGAGTTGAAGCATTAAGGCTAGCTGATATATTCAGAGCGAGCGTGGTAGACAGCACGTTGAAAAGTTTTGTTTTTCAAATTACCGGGACTCCAGAAAAAATAGATGCTTTTGCAGAATTAATGGAGCCTCTAGGCCTAAATGAAATAGCAAGGACTGGTATCGCAGCTATCTCTCGGGGCAGATAACCAAACTCCTTAAAGACTGTTTTTAGTAGCAGGTTATTTAAAATTTTGTCGCAACTAGGCAAGCGCAGTCGCAAAATTAGGCGAAATTTTTGCCAGTTTGAATAAAATCTTTTTTGTAAAAAGAAGATTAGAGATATGCACAACAAAACAAATTTGGAGCTGGTAAGACGTCATGTTTCCGAAGCAAACGGATTACCAAACGAACACTATACAGATCCATACGTATTCGATGAAGAAAAAAATAGTGTTCTGTTCAGTCAATGGGCAGGCTTAGATGTGTGTTCTGAAATACCTGAGATTGGCGATAGCAAACCTATAAATTTTATGGGCCTACCGCTTTTTATCATCAGAGATATTGAAAATATTGTTCGAGTTTTTCAAAATACGTGTAGACATCGAGGGATGATACTTGTTGAGGAAACTAAAAAAATTCAAGGGGCAATTAGATGTCCCTATCATAGCTGGTGTTACTCAACTGAAGGAAAGTTAGTGAGCACACCACACGTGGGCGGACCCGGACAAAATACAGATGCAAATATAGACAGATCAAAATTGTCCTTAGTCGAAATAAGATCGCATATTTGGAGGGATGTAATTTGGATCAATGTAGACGGTTGCGCTAAACCATTTGAAGAGGTTATGGCAAATACAATTGAGAGATGGAAAGAACTAGACCAAAATTTATACCATGGAGGTGATGATGGTAAATTTTCACTAAAAGTTCAAAGCAATTGGAAATTAGCAGTTGAGAACTATTGTGAAAGCTACCACCTTCCCTGGGTTCACCCTGGGCTCAACAGTTATTCACGTCTTGAAGATCACTATAATATCGTAGAATACGGAAGTCACTCAGGACAAGGTAGTTTAGTTTACAGGCAACTTACTGATGATAAAGGCCAAACATTCCCTGATTTCGAAAATTTAAGTGAAAAGTGGTCAACTGGAGCTGAATACATAGCCTTGTATCCAAACGTTCTTTTGGGAGCGCATAGAGATCATGCCTACGCGATTATTTTACTTCCTTTGTCTTTCTCCGAGACTATTGAAAATATCCATATTTATTATTCCAAGCCAGATACGGATCCTTTTTTAAAGAAAAAAAATAAGGATCAATGGAAAGAAATATTCGAGGAAGATATTTTTGTTGTTGAGGGTATGCAAGCCGGTAGACTTGGGATTAAGTTTGACGGCGGTCGCTTTTCACCAAAAATGGATGAACCTACTCATTGCTTTCACGACTGGGTCGCAAGTAAGGTCGACGATTTTAGAAATTACAATCAACAAAAAACTAATGTCACTGAATGATAAAATAATAAAAGCACACCAAAATAACAATTTTTCTCTGTTAGTTGAGCTTTATCAAGAAGCAGCAGAAAATGTTTCAACATTCCAAGAGCAAAACTTTTTTCGAGTACAGGCTTATGTTTATGCTCTGGAAGTAGGACACTATTTAACCCCAATTTTACGTAGACAACTTGTTAACGATGGCGTGGAAGAATAGCTATCATTCCTTCCCATAACTTAGAGCTTTTTCCTCTAGCATTAACCATTCATTTTCAAGATTTTTTAAATCAGACTGCCTTTCAATTAGAGCAGTAGAAGCCTTTTCAAATTTAAGTGGGTGCTCTAAGTATAGTGATGGCTCAGTGAGGAATTCTTCTAGTTTTTTTATCTCATACAAAATTCGTTCAATCAAAATAGGCAGTTGCTTCAACCTATGCTGATCAACAAAAGAATATTCAGACTTTAATAAGGATTGACTTTTTGAAGTTACTCCAGATTTTTTTTTGCTTACTTTTTCTTTTTCACTAGCAGTATTTTTTGTTTTTAAGTTTTGATAGTTTTCCCAACTTCCCATAATTTTTAAAAATTCGCCTTGCCCTGTCAAAATTATACTTGTTTCGACTGTACGATTTAAGAAATCTCTATCATGGCTAATAAGTAATACTGTGCCTTGGTATTCCGAAATTACTTCCTGAAGTAAATCTAAGGTTTCAAGATCCAAATCGTTAGTTGGTTCGTCAAGAATAAGTAAGTTACTTTCTTTTGCCATAATTTTAGCCAAAAGAAGTCTCGCCCTTTCACCCCCCGATAATGACTTTACTGGAGAGCGCAGTTGAGCTTCAGAAAACAAAAACTCTTTGAGATAACCAGCAACATGTTTAGGTGTGCCTCGAACTATTATCTGCCCTGCTTTTTCAGTAGCCTGAATACTTGGGTCATCTGTCAAATTTTGCAAAAGAGAACTCTCTAAATTCAGCTGTTCGCGCATTTGATCAAACTTCGCTATGATTAAGTTGGAACCTAGCTTAAGCTCTCCGCAATCGGGCTGAATTTCTCCTAAAAGTATTTTAAGTAACGTTGTTTTTCCAATACCATTTGGGCCAACTATTCCTATCCTATCACCTCTTTTAATTTGAATTGAAAAATTATTTATGATGCTCTTATTAGCAAAATTTTTAGTTAAGTTTTTAGCATTTATAACTAACTGGCCTGATTTTTTTTCAGATACAAACTTCATATTTGCAGTACCTTCTCGCAAAATATGAGATTTCTTTTGCTCTCTTAACTTCTCTAAGTTTCTTAAACGCCCCTGGTTCCTTTTCCGTCTGGCACTAATGCCTTCAACTGCCCAACGGCTTTCAGATAGGATTTTCCTGTTAAGTTTATGCATTTTTTCATCTTCTTCACGCCAAACTTTATCTCGCCAAGCTTCAAAACCTCCAAAACCAACCGAGCATCGGCGGGCTTTCCCACGATCCACCCAAATCGTATCAGTGGTTAAATTTGATAGAAATGCGCGGTCATGGCTAATTATTACAAAACTTTTAGAGGAGTATTTTAACTCAGTCTCTAGCCATTCTATAGCTTCCACATCTAAGTGATTTGTTGGCTCGTCCAGAAGCACAATATCATGGCTTCCAGCAATTAATTTCGTTAATGCTGCCCTTCTTCTTTCACCTCCAGAGGAAGCAATTATTGAGGCTTCCAAATCTACTCCAAGATTTTGGCTTATCATCTCAATTAGATGAAAGTCACTCTCTGACACTCCAGAATAAACGTAATCATACAGGGTTGAAAAATCATTTAAATTCGGATCTTGCTCCATGTAGCCAATCGAAAGCCCTTTACTCAACATTCTTTCACCTTCATCCTGAGCAACCAAACCATGGAGTATTTTTAAAAGTGTTGATTTCCCTGAACCATTCCTTCCAACTAAAGCTACACGATCGCGTGGATGGATTAATAAATTTAAGTCATCAAAAATAGGTTCCTCTCCAAAAGAAAGAAAGATATTTTTTAAACTTATTTGTGGACTAGTAACCATAAAATTTTATTAAACCAAATAATCAATCATGCTAAATCTAACAAAAACTTTCTTCGCCTTTTGGGTATTTTTGAAATTTCCACTCCGGTAAATAAATGAAGAGTTTTCATATTCAAATCAACTACTGCGTGGTCACTGACCCAGGCCCCCATGGAAAGGTATGTTTTTAATAAAGGAGGCATATTTAATAAAGCCTTTTTTTCATCAACCTGATAAATTAATTCTTTGGAATAACAAAAAACTTGCTCTGCTTTTATTTTTGGGCGCCAATAATATGGCGCTATGTATCGATCGCGCAGTAATGCGAAACAGTCGAGGTACTTTTCCTTTTCGATGCCTGCAAATGAAGAACAACCAAAAAGAAGTTCTATTTTATTTTGATCAACAATTTGTGCCAAAGCAGCCCAAGCCGTTAGCACAACACTTGAGTCATTTTCTTCAGGATCTATACAGAATCTGCCAACTTCAATCATCGGCGCCGAATATTTTTCAATAGCTTTTAAATCATAAAATTTCGAAGAATAGCTGCTATCAATTTTTTTTCCATTTTCGAAACTTAAAATTCTATAACAGCAAATTAGTTTTTGAGTCTCTAAGTTTTCGATAAGCACATGCTGGCAAATAGTATCAAAATCATCGACATCTAGCTCAATTTTATTTGATAAATTAAAGCATTCATATCGTAGTGCCTGGGCAGACGACACATCATTTTGGGACGATGCAAATCGCGCTCTATATCGACCAACTCTAACTATTTCCAGTGCCATTGGACCAGACTTTCTGATAAAACGCTGTTCCTTTTACATTCCAAAGCTGGAAGCAGAAGGACCGCTAATTGATCCTAATATCTGCTGAAGTACATTTTTATCATCCATTCCACTTTCAGTTACCCTATAATCCAGCCTAATAATGATCCCATTATCAACATTAAAAGTTTCAATATTTTTTAGTTTGTCACGTGGATCGAAAGATAGCACGACGACTGTACGATCAACTAATTGGGCTGACTTAAAACCAGGAGCATTAAATGTAGATCTAACATAATAGTACGATCCTTCTAAACCACCGGTAGCAGGGAGACCGATTTTTTTGCTAACACTTTGTTTATCATCTCTACCTATCACCAGTGTTTCTAATTCTGATCTCGAAGGAATATATCCGTGATTTTTAATGTTCGTAGTACAAGAAAAAACAAGGCTGACTAACACGATAACAATAGAGTTTCTTAGATAAATCAAATTTTTACTCTCTAAACTATGGGCTTTTTGAATCAATTCATCTACCTCATAACATTAATGGATTTATTAAACGAACATTTTGTATGGAGTTTTTAAAATGGACTCGGTGATACGTTTCTCTGATATAAATCAAGCAAAGTCGTTTGAGTTCAATTTGACACTTTCAAGTGAAAAAGTCTCTAAATTGATTGCACGACTTGATTTAGTAAACCTTAGAAAAGTTTCTTTGATTGGAAAATTATCTCCGTTAAGCTCAGAGGAATGGAGTTTAAAGGCTGAATTGAGAGCAACTGTTAAACAAAAATGCGTCATAACTTTCAAACCGGTTCAAACGGTAATTAATGAAACAATAAATATAACTTTTTCTCCTTTAGCTTTACAAAATGCCTCAACAGATCATAGCGATGACGGGATTTCTCCAGTAACTTTTGATGACTCCTTACAAGAATTTAGTGATGAAATAGACCTAGCCGAAATAATTTTCGAAGAATTACTATTAATCTTACCACTTTATCCAAAATTCGAAGATGCAGAGTTAGGTGTCTATACTGTAACTGAACCAGGCGCAGAACCACTAAAAAATGAAAATTTGAAACCTTTTGCGCAACTTTCGGAACTGAAAGAGAAACTATTGAAGAATAAATAAAAACTAAATTAGGAAAGTAATAAGCGTAAAAGATAAATTTTGTACAACAGTTTAAATTTTCTATTGTGTTTCCATTATTAAATCATGTAATAAACCGCAGATTAAAAGTGTAACTTCTGAGCAATTGGCTCATTAACAATTGAGGGTGAGGCATGGCTGTCCAGCAAAACAAAGTATCTAAGTCTCGTAGAAACAATAGACGTGCGCATGACTCACTTAGCCCTTCTAATCCAAACGAGTGTCCAAATTGTGGTGAGTTAAAGCGTCCCCATCATGTTTGTGCCTCATGTGGATACTATGGAGAAAAAGAAGTAATACTCACTGCGGAAGAAATAGATATAGACGAGGACGCGGCTTAAGCTGTAACCTTGTCTTCAGATGACGCAAGATATTCGAGTAAACCAAATAAACAGTAACCGTGTTGTGTTAAGTATTGACGCAATGGGCGGTGATTTGGGGGCGCCCGCTGTTATTGCGGGTATCGCTCGATCTGCTGCAAAAAATCCAAACCTTCACTTTATATTGCATGGTCCTGAAGACGAATTACAGCAGCTAATCAATAGGCGGCGGCGTCTCAAATCATGCGTTAAAATAGTAAATACAACCGATGTAATAAATATGAGCGACAAACCTAGCCAGGTTGTGCGCAGTGGAAAAAATTCCTCTATGTGGTCAGCATTAGAATATGTAAAAAATGGTGATGCGGATGTTTGTGTTTCGTGTGGTAATACCGGTGCATTAATGGCTATATCTATGATACGTCTTCGAAAATTAGAAGGTATCAACCGACCTGCAATAGCTGTGCTTTGGCCTTCTAAATCTCAGGTGGGCTTTAATATTGTTCTTGATGTCGGTGCAGACATCAAGGCAGAAGCAAACGATTTACTACAATACGCATTAATGGGTGTATCGTATGCAAGAAACGGTCTAAACGTAGAAAAACCTAAAGTAGGGCTGCTTAATGTCGGCACCGAAGAACATAAAGGCCGAGCCGAGTTACATAAGGCTTATGAACTCATAGAAAAAAACTGCGACCCGTCTAGCTTTTCATTTGTTGGATTTGTCGAGGGTGGGGATATAACTAGTGATAAAGTAGATGTTATCGTAACAGATGGTTTTACTGGTAATATTGCTCTTAAAACAGGTGAAGGTACCGCGGCTTTAATCGGAAACTTATTGAAAGAGGCATTTGCCTACACCCCACTATCTCGTTTAGCATCCGTCTTAGCCGTTACTTCGTTGAGACGATTAAGAAAAAGGATTGATCCACGCAGAGTAAATGGCGGGGTTTTCCTAGGTCTGAACGGAACTGTTGTAAAGAGCCATGGTTCCGCTGACGCAACGGGAGTAGCCGCAGCTATAAAACTAGCTGTTCAGTTAGCAGAAAATAATTTTTCAGAAAAAATTGCCGCTCGGGTTGCATCAGCAAATACTATGCAGCAAAGTTAACAAGAACAGTACAAGGTCGGTCTACAATATGACTAAGAGAGCAGTAGTTAAAGGTGTTGGGCATTACCTGCCCAAAAGAATAGTTCCTAATTCAGAATTCGAAAAAACTCTTAACACTAGCAACGATTGGATCATCACACGAAGTGGTATACGGCAAAGACATTTTTCAAATGAAGATGAAACTACTTCAAAAATGGCCATATTGGCTGGAAAGCAAGCCATAGAAGATGCAAATATAGAAGTTTCTGATTTGGACGCTATTATTTTGGCTACTTCTACCGCTGATCTGACCTTTCCTTCCGCAGCAACAATGGTACAAGCTGGGCTAGGTATGAGACATGGATTTGCATATGACGTTCAGGCGGTTTGTGCAGGCTTCATCTTTGCGTTATCCACAGCCAACGCCCAGATAGTATCCGGACAAGCAAATAGAATACTGGTTATTGGCTCTGAAACTTTTTCAAATTTGATGGATTGGAACGATCGATCAACTTGTGTCCTATTTGGTGATGGAGCTGGTGCCGTTGTTCTAGAGGGCCAAAATTCAAATGGCACTAAAGAAGACAGAGGGATTTTGTCAGTAGATCTTAATTCAGATGGTAGCTATAAAGATATTTTATATGTTGACGGTGGGGTTTCTAAAAAAACAACTGGATATCTAAGAATGGAAGGTAAAGAAGTATTTAAGCATGCGGTCGATAAATTAGCTAAAACCTCAGAAAAAGCGATGGAAAAAGCAGGAATAAAATCTGATGAAGTTGATTGGGTTGTCCCTCATCAAGCCAACATCAGGATCATACAAGGTACTGCACGAAAGATGGGCATACCTGACGAAAAAGTAATAAAAACCGTTCAAAATCACGGAAACACATCAGCAGCTTCAATTCCTTTGGCACTATCGGTAGCTTCAATGTCAGGACAAATAGAAAAAAATGATTTAATTGTTACTGAAGCTATTGGCGGAGGACTGGCTTGGGGAGCAATAGTCTTAAGATGGTGAAATATTATGTATTATGCATTAAAAATTTTATAAAAAGCCTCAATATTGTTGACAGTTAAAAACCGTACGCTTTAAAATGAAATGAAACGGGAGGATATAATGGCAGATAAAACACTTACGCGCATGGACTTAAATGAAGCTGTATTTCGTGAAGTAGGCCTGTCTCGAAATGATTCTGCAGATTTAGTTGAAAGCGTTCTTAACCACATAAGTGATGCCATGGTAAAGGGTGAACAAGTCAAAATTTCATCATTTGGAACTTTCAGTTTAAGAGATAAAAGTGCGAGGGTTGGAAGAAATCCAAAGACTGGTGATGAAGCACCAATCGCTCCAAGAAGAGTTTTAACTTTTCGACCATCACATTTACTAAAGGACCGCGTAGCAACCGGTAAGTCCTAAGTATCCTAAATGACAAAATCAGCAAACGCCTTTAGAACAATAAGTGAAGTAGCTGAATGGCTAGATACGGAGACCCACGTATTACGATTTTGGGAGAGTAAATTTAGCCAAATCAAACCTGTAAAAAGAGCCGGTGGTCGTAGATACTACCGACCAAAAGATATGTTAATTATTGGTGGAATTAAAAAACTTCTCCATGAAGATGGGATTACAATTAAAGGTACTCAAAGAATTATTAAAGATAAGGGTTTAAATTATATTTCAGAACTTTCTCGCCCACTGGAAATCGTGAAAGCAGATATAACAAAGGTAAGTGAGAGGATCCCTCCGAAAACTGACAAAAACTCGAATGAGTCAACTATAGAGGAGGAATCGCCCCATAGATTTAAAGAAATAGATGGTCAATTTTCTATGTTCTCAGATGAACTCATGACCAAACCTGTACGGCCACTTAAATCAGAGGCGACTTATCAGTCTATTTCGAATGATTTGTATAAAAAAACGCTCGCCTCAAGTGATAAAGATTTATTTAAAAAAATATTAAACTCGATCGATAATGCGATAAAAAAACGAGCTTAGTTGATTAAGTTTGAAGTTTGTTCTTGTTCTCAATTGAAAATCGAGAAATAACGAACGAAGTCGGGCTATGGCGCAGCCTGGTAGCGCGTCCGTCTGGGGGACGGAAGGTCGCAGGTTCAAGTCCTGCTAGCCCGACCAAATAACTCGTGAATTTTCACAGTTATGCAAATTAAGGAGCCAAAAATTTTGGGTGTCTTACCAAGCCAATCTATTAGCGAACTAATTTTAAAGAAGATTATATTTGCAGATAAAAAAATAGAAAAAGGTCAAGTTCAACCTGCCAGCCTTGATCTGCGTCTTGGTAATGTAGCTTGGCGGATAAGAGCATCTTTCTTAACTGGAAAAGATAAAAATGTTTCTGATTTATTAAATGAATTTGAGATGCATCAAATTGATTTAACAAAAGGCGCTGTTTTAGAAAAAGGTTGCGTTTATTTGATTCCCATTGAAGAGAGCTTAAAGTTACCAGCAGATTTAAGTGCAATTGCTAATGCAAAGAGTTCAACTGGCCGTTTGGATCTTTTAACAAGGATTATAACGAACAAAGGTACTGAATTTGATAGAATTCCAGCAGGATATAATGGACAATTATTTGTTGAAATTTGTCCTCGGTCATTTTCAGTTCTGGTTCGGCCGGGCATGTGTTTAAACCAAATCCGTTTCAGGCAGGGCCAGGCTATTTTAACTGATGAAGAACTTCTAATACTACATAAAAACGAAAAGTTAATAGATACTGTGCCAAAGATAGATGCGGGCCTGGGTTTTTCAGTTGACTTGCAACCAGCAAAGGGTTCCTTGGTCGGCTACCAGGCCAAACCACATACAGGAATAATAGATTTAGATAATATAAAAACCTATAAACGTGAAGATTTTTGGCAAGAAGTTCACAGTACAAATGGTCAAATTATCCTAGATCCCGATGCTTTTTATATTCTTGTGAGTAGAGAGGCTGTCCACATCCCACCTGCTTATGCCGCTGAAATGGCTCCTTACCTTGCAATGGTAGGAGAGTTTCGTGTCCATTATGCTGGATTCTTCGATCCGGGATTTGGCCACGCTCATGCAGGTGGCTCAGGATCTCGAGGAGTTTTAGAGGTCAGATGTCACGAAGCGCCTTTTGTTTTAGAGCACGGTCAAATTGTGGGCAGACTAGTGTATGAAAGAATGGCTTCAATTCCAAAAGAACTATATGGCGAGAATATCAAGTCTAATTATCAAGGTCAGGGCCTAAAGCTATCAAAGCACTTTAAATAACTTATTCTTCTTGGAAAAGTTCGCTTTGTTGATCTTCACTTTCAACTCCTAGAAGCTCTTCCGGCGCAGGTGCTCCAGGAGGCGGAGGACTTTCAAGGAGTCCAGCAGATTTTAACTCTTTTAAGCCTGGGAGATCACGAGCACTTTCAAGACCAAAATGATCAAGAAAGTTTTGCGTAATGGCAAATGTAACCGGCCTCCCAGGAGACATTCTTCTTCTTCCAATCTTGATCCAGTCTAAGTCCATCAAAAGATCAATCGTACCACGAGATACGCTGACCCCTCTTATCTCCTCAATCTCTGCTCGAGTGACAGGTTGGTGATATGCTATTATTGAAAGTGTCTCAACCGCAGCACGAGAAAGTTTTCTAACTTCAACTGTTTCCTTCTGCATTAAAAAACTTAGATCTGAGGCTGTACGTAGGGCCCAGCAATCGCCTACTTTTACTAAATTAATACCTCTACTTTTATACTTTTCCTTTAGGTTTTCTAGTGCTTTCTCTGGTTCACAACCATGAGGTAAGCGTCCAATTATTTCTTTAACTGTCACCGGATCCGAACTAGCAAAAAGAATTGCCTCTACCATCCTTTCTTGTTGATCGATTTTAGGAGCCTCGAATAGAGATTCTGTAAATTTTTGTTCTTCGATCATTTATCCGTACCTTTTGATCTAAATTGTATTGGCCCAAAATTATCTCTTTGACGCAACTCAAGATCACCGTTCTTAGCCAATTCTAACGTTGCAGCGAAAGTTGACGCTGTTGCAGCACGAATACGACCTGCAGAAGAAGTCCACCCATCCGGTAAAAAGGTAGCGATATCTATCCAACCAATAGTGTAGCCAATCAGCCCACGCATTCGCTCTAACGCCTGCTCAAGTGTATAAACATCATCTCTGTCCATAACAAAAGGTCGAAACTCATCCTTTGTTTTAATTCTAGCATAAGCTTGTATTAAATCTAAAAGAGAAGCTTCATATTTTATACGCTTGATTTTTTCTACTTTTTCTTCGATTCCTCTTGCAAAGAAATCTCTACCAAGTTGGTCTCTGGCCATTAACTTAGCCGCAGCATCTCTCATTGCCTGTAGTCTTTCGAGTTGAAACGCTAAATGTGCTGCTAGCTCTTCTCCCGATGGCTCATTCTCATCAGGATCGGGAGGAAGTAGTAAGCGCGATTTCAGAAAGGCTAGCCAAGCAGCCATTACTAAATAATCGGCTGCTAGTTCTATTTGAAGTGAACGCGCTTTTTCGACAAAATCTAGATACTGTTCCGCCAGTTGAAGAATTGAAATCTGCATCAAATCCAATTTTTGAGAACGTGATAGAGTAAGAAGCAAGTCCAATGGACCCTCAAACCCATCAAGATCAACAATTAGCTCATCGGAAGACAAATTTTCAGATGAAAAAGTATTAGGCTCATAACTTTGATTTGGATGTTTGCTATTGCTGACCATTAAGTTCACAAACTCCGTACCGACTCTAAAATCTATACTCTATTATGCTCTATCTTTTTTCTTTCTTCAATGACAGAGGCCATCCTGGATAATGTCAGTGCGTTTGGAACTACGCCAGAATTAATGATTTCTTTCATCTCTCTGAGGTTTCCATTGCAGTGCAATATTACGTCATTTCCGGCCTCTATTAAATTATTGGTTCGTTCTTTTATGTCACCTGGCAGGGCGGACATTGAGATATCATCCGTTATTAAAAGACCAGAATATTTTATCTCGTTACGAATGATTTCCATCATTATTTTAGACGTACTTGCAGCGGTGTGAGGATCTATTGCCTCAAAGAGAACATGAGCAGTCATTGCTATTTCAGTATCAGAAAATGCTTTAAAAACTGCGAAATCATTTTCAAAAAGTTCTTTCTTGCTTGCTTTCACAACGGGTAGTTTAAAGTGACTATCATGTGTCGCAAAGCCATGGCCTGGCATATGTTTAATTATGGGAAAAACACCATTCAACTTCAAAGCCTCATATGCTATTTTTCCAAGCGAAATGACGTCAAACTTATTAACCCCATAACATCGATTTTTCAAAAATTCATGAGTAGTTTCTCGAGCAATATCTAGTACTGGGGCGCAGTTGAAATCAATACCAAGCGAATGCAATTCATTTGCTATTTCTGAAAAACGAGATTTAAAAATACTTTTAGCATTATAGCCAGCCTTTCTGGCCTCATCTAAAGGTGGCAACCAATCGAATGCTAGAGGAGGCCTTACGCGCTGGACCCTACCCCCCTCCTGATCAATTAATATTGGAGCTTGCCAACCAACAGAATCTCTCAGTGATAAACATAATTTATTTACTTGTTTGGCATTAACAATATTTCTAGAAAACAGAATGAAACCGAAGGGTGAAGTCTCCGCAAAGAAATTGAACTCAACATCTGTTAGATTAGGGCCTTCGCAACCGAAAATGACAGCATTTTTTATGGGTTCTGATAACATTCAACGCGTCACGACAGGAATACATGCCACTTTATCACTTATAGCTGTACAAAACTGTCTGGCGTCAGAGATATCATTAAAGCCCGAGGCTCGCAGGCGATAAAATATTTTACCACCACTTTCTGCCTTTTGAATAATCATTTGCTTAGGAGCCAGAATAGAACCAAGAAGTTTTTCAAAGCGCCGCCACTCGCTCTCAGCTAAACTTTTACTATCGAAGGCTCCTAGCTGCACAATCGCACTGCCGATAGGCAATTTTGACATTGGCTCTTTACTAACTATGAGTTCTCTATTTTGTTGAACACTCCTGGGACGGGTTTTGGGTCGTAACGAGGTAAGCGAAGGATCAAACTCACTTGTGATTGAAAGCGCTAGAGACACCGCATTTTCTATTTCCACTTTCTTTTGAGAAAATGCTACTTGAGCCACCAAAGATTCAGTTTTTGATACAGCTTCTTCCTTCATAGCACCAGATGACCCATCTAAGCTTATAGTATTTTCTGCATTTATTTCTTTAATTTCATATGTTTCATCAATTTGATTTAATTTATCTACTTCTCGAAGTAATGAAGCCGAAGTCTCTTCATTCAAAATCTCTGCAGCTGGTGCGAGGTTTATTTCGTCTGACAACAACGGCTTTTCATTTACCGCAAGTTGGGTCACCGAAAGACCTTGATTAGCAGCCGTAAGGCCGCCGGGATTATCAGGAGCCACTCTGAGCGGGCCCAATTGAGCCCGAACAATTGGAATCTGGTTTATATCCCTAACAACTAATTTGTAACTCCAACCAATAGCACCGGCGAGCAGGGATAAGGACAAGACCGCTCCGATCCAATAAAAAATCATATTTAGTTTGAATTTACCAAGTTTATCTTCGCTAGCTAGAGCTGCGTCGGAACTTTCTAACATACTGCCTCCAGAGAAATCTCTAGTATTTTGCCTCGGCCAGCGTTTTTTTTAATTCATTTCAGTTACTGGCTCTACGCCTAGAATACCAAGACCTGAGGAAATAACAACCAAAACAGCCGAAATCATAGCCAATTTTGCAAAAGTTACTTCGTGATCTTTTTCTTGGATAAATCTGAGCTCATCGTTTTCACCGCCTTTATTCCATAAACTATGAAAATCACTTGCCAGTTCATATAGATAAAAGGCAATACGATGTGGCTCATGAGTTTTTGCAGAAATCTCAACAAGTCTTGGCCATTCAGCCAATTTTTTTGCAATTTTTATTTCTGCATCATGAGTAATTTCACAAAATGTTTTGTTACTTACCTGGTCTTCATTAAAATTAATTCCTGCCTCTTTAGCTCTTCGGAATACGCTATGGATTCTGGCACTGGCATACTGAACGTAATACACAGGATTATCTCTGCTCTGTTCAAGAACTTTGTCAAAGTCAAAGTCCAAAGGAGCATCATTTTTTCTCGTAAGCATTACAAACCGGGTTACGTCAGAACCAACTTGATCAACCAGGTCTCGCAAAGTTACAAATGTCCCTGCCCTTTTTGACATTTTAAACGGCTCTCCACGTTTAAATAGTTTCACCAGCTGGGTTAACTTTATGTCAAGTTTTACCTTGTCATTTGAAAGTGCAGAAACTGCGGCATTCATGCGTTTAACATATCCACCATGGTCAGCACCAAAAATATCAATCAGTTGATCAAAGTTTCGCCCTATTTTATCAAAATGATAAGCAATGTCTGGAGCAAAGTAGGTCCATGCTCCATCAGACTTCTTAATAGGCCGATCTACATCGTCGCCATGAGAAGTCGATTTAAATAAGGTTTGAATTCTAGGCTCCCAATCTTCTATTTTTTTACCCTTAGGAGATTCTAAAATTCCTTCATAAATTAAGTCTTTATTTTTGAGATTTTCTATTGCTTCTTCAATTTTTCCGCTACCGTATAAAGATTTTTCTGAAAAAAACATGTCCATTTTTATACCTAACGCAGAGAGGTCATCTTTTATCAGTTTCATCATGGCGTCTGTCGAATATTTACGGACCTCATCCAACCAGTAATGTTCTGGTTTATCAACATAATCAGATCCTACTTTGTGTTTAAGTGCCTGTCCCACTGGAATAAGATAATCTCCCGGATAAGTTCCATCTTCGAAAGCGACAACCTGACCGTGTGCCTCAAGATAGCGAAGATAAACCGACCTAGCTAATGTATCGACCTGGGACCCACCATCGTTTACATAATATTCACGTGTGACTTTATATCCGGCAAAACTGAGTAATTGCGCCAAAGCATCTCCAAAAACCGCTCCCCTAGTGTGCCCGACATGCAGTGGCCCTGTGGGGTTTGCTGAAACAAATTCGACATTAACCCGTAAATTTTTACCTAACCCTGTTTGGCCATAAGAGCTTCCCAACTCTAAAATTTTATTAAAAATTGACTGCCACGCCTTAATGCTTATTCGAAGGTTTAGAAATCCAGGACCCGCAACTTCTGAATTCTCAACAACGTCTACATTTGACAAACGCTTTGCAAGAATTTCCGCAATCTCACGTGGATTTTTTTTTGCCTTTTTGGCTAAAACCATTGCTGCATTTGTGGCCATATCGCCGTGCAAAGGGTCTTTAGGTGGCTCAACCGTAACACTAGTCATATCTAAACCAGTTGGAAGTTGTCCGGCAGCAACCATGCTATCTAATTCATTCAGCACATGCTGTCTAACTTTATAAAATAGATCCATAAATCTTTATTCCTCTATTTTGCGGTTTAGCAGGGTCTGCAGCTACGTCAAGATCAAGCTCCATTAATTAAAATAATTGTCTATTTTTAATTATTTAAGGAAGTTCCTTACCAAATACCTTGCGATGTTGAGCTAATGCATACCGATCCGTCATCCCAGAAATATAGTCAGCCACTAACCGCGCCAAATCGGTTTTATTGAATTCTAGATCAGTTTTAAGCTTCCAGTCAGCAGGCAGATAGCTGGGATCAGAAATATATTTCGTAAATAAATTTTGTAACTTAAAAGTAACTATCTTACGCATCTCAATAACTTTAGGAGAACGATACATATTATTGAATAAAAATGTTTTTATTTCTTTTAAGGCTAAAAATTTATCACGTGAAAATTGAATTACCGGAACCCCAGCATTCCGGATATCTTCAATCGACTTTGGTGAAATTTCCAAGATAATACTTTTTGACTGAGAAATAACATCCTCGACTAGAATACCGAAAAACCGTCGAAGAGCTTCATGCCTTCGTCGATATTGATCTAAATTTGGGTAAATGCTATCAACTTCATCGTAACATTTATCAATTAATGGTAGGCTTTTTATGTCTTCATCTGTAAATAAATTTGCCCTGAGACCATCATGTAAATCATGACTGTTGCAAGCGATATCATCTGAAATAGCAGCGACTTGGGCTTCGGCGCTCGCGAAACTATTCAAATTAAGACTTTGAACAGAATTATATTGGCTAAGGGCATATGGTATTGGCTCTTTAATCGGACCATTATGCTTTGCAATTCCCTCTAAAGTATCCCAAGTAAGATTGAGCCCATCAAAATCAGCATAATGTTGCTCTAATTTGGTAACTATTCTTAATGCTTGTGCATTATGATCAAATCCCCCAAATTCCTTCATTAGTTCGTCTAGAGCTTCCTCACCAGTGTGGCCAAACGGAGTATGACCCAAATCATGCGCCAGAGCGATTGTCTCTGATAAATCATAATTGAGTTCTAACGCTGTGCTAATAGTTCTAGCAACTTGGGCAACTTCTAGAGTATGTGTCAAACGAGTACGGAAGTAATCACCTTCATCCTCAACAAAAACCTGAGTTTTATGTTTCAATCGTCTAAAAGCTGAACAATGCAAAATCCGATCATAGTCTCTCTGGTAACAAGAGCGATAATTACTTTCCCTTTCGCTAAAATGTCGATGGTTTGAGATATTTTTTTCAAAGCTTGGATCGGCGGCAAATCGAGCAAGCATCATAGACATTTCCTTGTTTACAGTTTTTACCGTCTCTATATACTTAGAGTAATTAGCTATTACTATCCAGGTTTATTGAAGTGGAGATAAAAATGCAGCTTCCGCCGAAAGTCACCAACCGTGCTTTTGAACGGTTGGCTCAGATTATTCCAGCAAGCTCTAACAAAGGCCTTCGCGTTGCTGTTGAAGGTGGTGGATGTTCTGGTTTTCAATATAACATAGAGTTGGATACAAAACATGAAGATGATCTCATTTTAGAAAAAGAAGGTAACAAAGTTTTTATAGATAGTACTTCATTACCCTTTCTCAGTGACGCCATAATTGACTTCTCTGACGAATTGATTGGCGCCCGCTTCGTTATCGAGAACCCTAATGCAAGTTCTTCTTGCGGATGTGGGACCAGTTTTTCAATTTAAAATTTATTGTATGAAAATAGCAAGCTTCAACATCAACGGCATTAAAGCCAGGACACCTGCACTAGTAAATTGGTTAAAAGAATCCAATCCAGACGTTGCATTACTACAGGAAATAAAATCAATTGATGACGCTTTCCCCGGAGAAATTTTTGAAGAACTAGGATATAACGTTGAAACTCACGGACAAAAGTCCTTCAACGGCGTTGCAATTTTATCAAAATATCCATTAAGAGAAGTTGAGCGCGGGTTGCCGGGCGATGAAAGTGACGAACAAGCCAGATGGATTGAAGCTACCATTTGCGTACCCGATGAGATAAGAATTTGCTGCCTATATCTTCCAAATGGAAATCCTCTTCCTGGACCAAAATACGACTATAAATTAGCTTGGATGGATAGACTTTATCGCAGGGCCCAACAGTTACTTCGCTCAGAGCAAATTTTTTTAATGGCTGGTGACTTTAATATTATTCCTCAAGCAGAAGACGCAGCAGCACCAAGCGCATGGACAAATGACGCTTTGTTCAAATTGGAAAGCCGAACCAAATTCCGAAAAATTTTAAATTTAGGTTTTTCCGATGCTTTTAGAGCATTTAATAATGGCCCAGGTCATTATAGTTTCTGGGATTATCAGGCGGGGGCTTGGGATCGAAATAATGGGATAAGGATCGATCATTTTCTGTTGTCTCCAAGCTGCGCAGACCTGTTAGCTGATTGTAAAATTGACAGTGATATACGAGGGCTCGAGAAGCCATCCGATCATGTACCAATTTGGATAGAATTAAATGTCTAATTTAGTAACATCGTAATTGTATAGCCAGCGAAAGGGTAAACTCGCTGATTGTGGAAAAGTTGTATCTAAAAAACGTAAACCACTATGTGTGCAAGTCCTTAAAAAACTATGTTCCAAATGAAATTTCCAAGCATTATTTTTTATCTGTTTCATTAAACGTAACAAACGAGGTTTTCTTATTTCAGCATATCTATGAGCAGCCTCACTGGGATCAAGTCTCGTGATCAGATTCGCTAAAATAAATGAATCTTCTAAAGCAGAATTCGCCCCCTGGGCTAAAAACGGAAGCATTGGATGTAATGCATCTCCAATTAGGAATATATTATTAACTGCCCAATTAAGTGCAACATCGTGAGAACTCAAACCCCATTTATGGACCGTTTCGATAGATGCCAACCCTTCCCTCAGATCACCACCAAATTCAGAAAAAATACCCTTTATTTCTTCTGGCCGCTCCTTAATACCCCACTCAAAAAAGTCATTATTTTCGATTTCTTGAATTAAAACTAGGTTCAATTGATTGCCGCCCCTTATGGGATAAGAAACAACATGTTTCTTTGGCGCAACAGTTAATCTTACGCCATCGTGATGATTAAATTTATTGCGAATAGTGGCTCGCCAGGCAAAGTAATCTGACCTTTCAGTCTTACTTTGCCCAGGGTTTAGTAAAGCTCTTGTTTTTGAGTGCACTCCATCAGCAGCAATGACAAAAGAATATTTACAACTTAAAGATTTTGCATCCGCAGTTTGGCCAAATTTAAACCTTACTTTTTTATCTACAGCAGACCTATACAAAATATCAATTAAGTCTGCCCTATGCATAAGTCTAAAATTTACATTCCCTAAAACAGAACCTTGCTCAAATTGCAGTAACTTCTTCCCGTTCTGATAATCACATATCAAAATCGAGTTACTAGAAATAGAGTTTTTGATGGTACTCTTGGAAAGACCAATTTCTTTAAGCACGCAAAAACCGTTTGGAGAGATTTGTATTCCTGCTCCTATTTCACTAATTTTTGAATTTTTCTCAAAAATAGTTACGTCGTGACCGGCCCTTGCCAAAAGACTGGCAACACTCAGTCCAGCAACACCCGCTCCAATTATTGCTATCTTTAACAAATTATTACGCTCAAAATTCACCTTATCTTTGAGATCAAGGCGAAAAAACCCAAGCCATCAAAAGCTACTCGTCTCGGTGCACTTTTTCTTTACGCTCGTGTTTTTCTTGCGCCTCCAAAGTCATGGTAGCGATTGGTCTGGCGTCCAACCTTCTAAGCGAAATTGGGTCTCCTGTTTTTTCACAATACCCATATTCGCCCTCATCGATGCGCCTTAATGCAGAATCAATTTTAGCTACAAGTTTTCTTTGGCGGTCTCTTGTACGCAATTCTAAAGCGCGGTCCGTTTCTTCACTTGCTCTGTCTGCTATATCGGGAATATTTCGAGTACCATCCTGGAGACCCTCTATAGTATCCTTACTATCAGACATTAAATCTGCCTTCCAAATTAACAACTTACGTTTAAAATATTCTGATTGGCGGTCGTTCATAAACGGCTCGTCTTCAGCCGGCCTATAATCATCTGCCAGAAAAACTTCAGGCTTCATAATCACCCTCCCCTCAAGCGTTTCAAGATAGGACATGCAGACCTCTTTTTGTGTTCATCTTTATATCCCTGTCAGGTCGGGTTAAACTACCTAGGGTAATTTGTCACTAGCCAAATCAAAAGATTGAAGCTTTCAGATTATTTGTTTATCTAAACCTATCTTTCGAAATGGGGCATCAAATGAAATTTAATGGTACAGAAAACTTAGCTACTGAAGATTTAATGATCGCGGTGAATGCTGCCGTTACTTTGGAGCGACCCCTTTTGATTAAGGGAGAACCAGGGACGGGTAAAACCGAACTAGCGAAACAAGTATCGCTGGGCTTAAAATTAGAAATGATGGAATGGAATATAAAATCCACAACCAAGGCCCAACAAGGACTTTATGAATATGACGCAGTATCACGATTAAGGGATAGTCAGCTAGGTGACGAGCGAGTAAATAATGTCGCTAATTATATTCGGAAAGGCAAATTGTGGGAAGCTTTTGAAAGTAACCGCAAAGTGGTGCTACTGATCGACGAAATAGATAAAGCAGACATTGAGTTTCCAAATGATCTTCTTCAAGAATTAGATAAAATGGCCTTTTATGTTTACGAAACTGGACAAACCATTTCCGCTAAACAACGACCAGTTGTAATAATCACCTCTAATAATGAAAAAGAGCTGCCAGATGCTTTTCTTCGCCGGTGTTTCTTTCATTATATTAAATTTCCAGACCAGGAAACTTTGCGCAAGATAGTAAAAGTTCATTACCCCAACATGAAAGATAATCTTCTCTCAACGGCTTTAACCCAATTTTTCGAAATTAGAGAGCAATCTGGCCTGAAGAAAAAGCCCTCTACTTCCGAAGTTCTTGATTGGTTGAAACTTTTGCTTGCAGACGATTTGAAACCAGAAGATCTGCGCAGAGACAACTCATCTGCGCTCCCAAAATTGCATGGAGCGCTTTTAAAAAACGAGCAAGACGTTCAGCTATTTGAAAGGCTCGCCTTTATTACTAGAAATGAACGATAGACCTTAAAATTTAAATTTTAGGAAAAAAAATGTATCTAATCGCAGCATTGATAGGTGCTCTCATAGGAGCAAGAACTGCCAGAAAAAGAAAAGGCTCTGTTTTGGACGTGGCCTTTTACGCCACAGGTTATTCCATCGCCTTTGCTTTGGTCACGCTAATTATAACTTTATTAATACATCGTAACTTTCTGTAAATAAATGTTTATTAATTTTTTTGATAACTTGCGTAGATCTGGAATTCCAGTAAGTCTTAGAGAGTATTTAACCTTTCTAGAAGCCTTAAATAAAAATATAAATACTTACGAGATTGAAAACTTTTATCTTTTAGGTCGCACCATCATGGTGAAAGATGAGAGGCACTTAGATCGATTTGACAAGGCCTTTTCTCATACATTTAACGGTTTAGATGAACTTTCTTTTGAGGACATAATTGATAAGGCTAAATTACCGGACGACTGGTTAAAAAAATTAGCCGAAAAGCACTTAAATAAAGAAGAAATGGCCGAAATAAAGTCTCTAGGCGGCTTTGAAAAGCTCATGGAAACATTAAAAAAACGGTTAGAAGAGCAAAAAGCACGACACCAAGGCGGTAATAAATGGATAGGAACCGCAGGAACAAGCCCCTTTGGCGCATATGGGTACAACCCAGAGGGAATAAGAATAGGGCAAAATGAAAGTCGTCACAAAAGAGCAATCAAAGTTTGGGATAAACGAAACTTCAAGAACCTTGATGATACTATCGAAATAGGAACACGCAATATCAAAGTTGCATTAAAGCGACTGCGTAAATGGGCAAGAGACGGTGCAGAAGAAGAACTTGATATCGAAAAAACAATACAATCAACAGCCGAAAATGGTTACTTGGATGTAAAAACACGTCAGGAACGGCGAAATGCCGTGAAGGTTTTACTATTTTTAGATGTGGGTGGCTCAATGGACCCCTACATAAAATTAGTTGAAGAACTGTTCTCCGCTGCAAGAAGTGAATTTAAACATTTAGAATATTTTTACTTCCACAACTGTATTTATGAGGGTGTATGGAAAGATAATCATAGAAGGTGGTCGGAACAAATACCGACACACGAATTAATTCGTACTTATGGCAATGATTATAAATGCATTTTTGTTGGCGATGCTTCAATGTCACCCTACGAAATAGCCTTTCCAGGTGGTGCTAACGAACATTACAATGCTGAATCCGGTCAAGTTTGGTTGGATAGAATTCGATCTCAATGGCCAAATAGCCTTTGGATAAATCCAGTAAAACAAAATCTTTGGGGATATACTCAGTCTATAGAAATGATAAACGATATTTTTGAAGATAAAATGGTGCCAATGACACTTGAGGGATTAGAAAAGGGAATGAAAGAATTAACTCGTTGAAAAATTTCAGGTCATTTTTCATATGTCTACTGTACTAATTCCTATAGTTTTAGCAGGCCTTTATGGTTTTGTTATGTTTCAATTTTCCGCTTGGTCATTGAAAAGGCAGCTATCTAACCAATCAAATCCATTGTTAGACCAAAAACTAGAAAAATTAATGGTCAATTTTGCAAATATTCTTGAAGTTGAAAAAATTCGTATACACATTTTTGAAACGGAACCGATTAATGGTCTAGCGGCGCCTGACGGCAGAATTTTTATCACAAGAGGCTTTTATAAAAAATACCGGAATGGCGATATCACAGTTGAAGAAATATCTTCAGTAGTGGCGCATGAATTGGGACACGTAGCCTTAGGCCATATAAGAAGAAGAATGATTGATTTTTCCGGACAAAACGCTGTTCGTGCGGCTCTCGGTGCCTTACTTTCTCGTTTAATTCCAGGGCTAGGCGGTTTTATAGCTGGTATTATTGGAAATTTACTAATGGCTAAACTATCAAGGCGCGATGAGTATGAGGCAGATGAATATGCAGCAGCTTTAATGATTAAATCTGGTCTCGGGATAGAGCCACAAATTTCTATGTTTAAAAAGTTAGATGAAATATCTAACTTGCAAGGATCTGTACCGGCTTGGTTGATGAGCCATCCGCCAACACAAGAAAGAATAAATTCAATTAAGAAAATACATGCGAAAATTTACCAAAGGTAAACTACTTACCACATAGTTTTTGTGACCTTGATTAAGCTTTGGGTTGAAGTGTTTAAATCTTTACTTTCAGACTCTCCAATTAAAATTGTTTCCAGCCCATTAGCTAGGTCTTTGCCCAATTCCACACCCCACTGATCAAAACTATTTATTCCTAAAATTTTACCTTCCACAAAAACTCTATGCTCATATAGGGCTATAATTTTACCTAAAATTTTGGGCGTCAATTTAGGGTACAAAAGAGTTGTGGAGGGTCGGCTTCCAGGAAAAACTCTATGCCTTGCTTGGCGCTCAATTTTACCCTGTTTAATATGCTCATTTTTAAAATTAGAACAAACTTCCTCAAAGCTGCGTCCCTGCATTAAAGCTTCCGACTGAGCAAAGCAATTCGATAATAATGATTTGTGATGATGATCCAAATACGGCTCATGAGATTGAGCTGCTACTAAAAACTCACACGGTATTACTCGAGTTCCTTGGTGTAACAATTGGAAGAAAGCGTGCTGACCATTAGTCCCAGCTTCACCCCAAACAACCGGAGCAGAATGAAAATTCAAAGGGTTTCCATCGAGATCGACACCCTTGCCGTTACTTTCCATTTCCAATTGCTGCAAATATGCTGGAAGTTTACCAAGCCTTTGATCATATGGTAGCACCGCTCTCGTTGAATAATTACAAATCTGATTGTGCCAAACGCCAACTAAAGCAAGTATTATTGGTAAATTTTCTCTTATTTCAGCAGTCTTAAAATGCATATCCATGTCTTGAGCACCATTTAAAAATGACTCAAAGGCCTCTGCTCCTATAGCAATAATTATCGAGAGACCTATTGGACCCCAGATTGAGTAGCGGCCCCCTACCCAATCTTCAAATCCAAAAACATTATTTCGAGAGATACCAAATGCATCAGTTTTTTGAACAGCTGTGGATACAGCAACAAATTGCAAAGAAGGCTCATTTACAACTTTAGACATCCAAGCATAGGCAGTTTGAGCATTCTTCATTGTTTCCGAAGTAGTAAATGTTTTGGAAGCAATAATCACAAGTGTCGTTTCGGGATTTAGTTTTGATAGCACGTCGTGAATATGTGATCCATCGACATTAGAAATAAAATGGCATTTGGGCCCGTTGTGATATGGAGCTAAAGCTCTCACAACCATGGCTGGTCCTAAGTCAGAACCTCCTATACCAATATTTACCACATCGGATATTGCTCCGCCTTGACCGGAAAATTGACCTGACCTTACACGTTCAGAAAATTCTTTCATTTTTTCTAATGTTTGCAAAACAGAAGGCATGATGTCTATTTTGTCAACGTAAATTGGACTACCTTCTAAATTCCTAAGTGCCGTGTGTAATACAGCCCTACCTTCGCTAGTGTTGATTAATTCTCCCCTGAACATTTCATCTCGCGCTTCAGAAATACCTCTATATTTGGCTAAATCACTGAGTAATTCGAATGCTTGCTGATCAATGTTTGTTTTGGAGAAATCTAAAAACAAATCTTCTTGTAAGACAGAAAAATTCGTTGCCCGTTGTTTGTCTTGGTCAAACAAAGAAGTGATTTTTCTATCTTTAACTTTTTGAAAGTATTTTAATAACTGATCAAACATCAAAATCTCATTAATTATGCGGCCCAGTGTACACTTGCTCCTGGTAAAATAGCTGAAACTGGCGCAATGCTATTGGGTAAATCGATAGCCTTTTCAAAGGCTTTGCGTTTTTCCTCACCAAAAATTACCAAATGCTTAAATCTAGAACTGTTTAGCACTTGGGCTGTAAGCGTCATTCTTGCCTCCATAGCACCTGCAGCGCGCATGGGTAGTAAAGTTGGTGCATTATTAGAAAGCGCTTCCTCAAGTTTATCACCGCCAGGAAATAGTGATGCCGTGTGCATATCTGCACCCATACCAAAAAGTAAAACCGAAATAGGCAAATTCGGATCTACACGCTTTTTTAATTTAGGAATACCAAGTTCTGGTGTTATCGTGTCGGAGTACATAGAGATATATGTCGCCAAAGTGGCTTTCTTAATTAGCAGTCTTTCGCGAAGTAACTTAGTGTTTGATCGCTCATTACTTTCAGGAACCCATCGTTCATCATTCAAAATTATACTTACTCTTCTCCAATCCAAATCAAATTCACAAAGCTTATCAAAAATTGGGCCTGGGGTACTGCCACCTGGAACAGAAAACATTACATTTTCCCTATCTTTAATCGATGCGATTAAATCATAAGCCAGAATTTTTGCAACGCTTGAGACCAATTCTTCTCTATCGTTATATTCTAAAAAATCAGTCACAGTATTTCGCGCCACTTGCGGCCATCACGCTCCAAAAGGGTCAAACTATCCTCAGGTCCAGAGCTCCCACTATCATATGGTTTCGGAACATCATTTCTTTCAATCCATCCATTAATTATAGGATCGGTCCATGCCCATGCTGCCTCAACCTCGTCTCCGCGCATAAATAGAGTTTGATTGCCTCGTATAACATCCATTATTAATCTTTCGTACGCATCTGGAACTGCATTTTCTTCAATTCCTAGAGTCTCAGAAAATGTCATATCCAAAGGAACATCAATCAAACGCATACCACCCGGACCCGGCTCTTTTATAGTTACATCCATGGTAATTCCCTCGTCAGGTTGTAGCCTAATTATGAGAGCATTTTGATGGTTCCCTGCCTCTGGGCCAAAAATACTGTGCGGTTTTTCCTTGAATACAACAGCTATCTCTGATGTTCGGGCTTTAAGTCGTTTACCTGTGCGCAGATAAAATGGTACGCCAGCCCAGCGATAATTACTAATATTTACTTTCAGGGCTACGAAGCTTTCAGTCTTGGAGTTTTCATTTTCTACACCTGTTCGATAATCTTCGTGATCACTACCTGGTCCATATTGACCACGCACGATGTGATGTGGAGCTACGGGGTCAAGTGCCCTGATAACCTTTAATTTTTCATCCCGCACAGAGTCAGGCTCAAAGCGCGCTGGAGGTTCCATAGCAATTAAACACAATAATTGCATTAGGTGATTTTGAACCATATCTCTCATTGCACCTGACTGATCATAATATTCCCCTCGGTCTCCAACCCCAACAGTTTCAGAAACTGTGATTTGAATATGATCAACGTACTGGGCGTTCCATAAAGGCTCGAACAACATGTTCCCAAATCTTATAGCCATTAAGTTTTGCACCGTTTCTTTTCCTAAGTAATGGTCGATGCGATATATTTGATCTTCAGTAAAATGCTCTGCTAAAATTGCGTTCAGTTGTTTAGAAGTCTGCAAATCTCTGCCAAATGGTTTTTCTACAACAATTCGACTGTTTTCATCAGTAATCTGGTTTTTATGTAAACGTTCTGCTAAACTTCCGAAAAGTGAGGGCGAAACAGAAAAATAAAATGCTCTTATTTTTTTTGGTCTAAGACCTGTTTTTAATTCATTCCATCCATCTGAACCAGTAGCGTCAATCTGGATATAGGTTAAGCAATTTAAAAAATTTTTAAGATCATTATCTCTAAAATTTATTTCAATAAAACTCTTTACAGAATTTTCCACAAGATCATTGAATTTTTTTTGTGATAAATTTGAACGCGCAGCACCAAAGATTCGAGACTCAATCGGCATTTGACCTGCAAGAAACCTTCTAAATAATCCAGGAAAAATCTTTCTTCTTGCCAGATCACCTGTTGCTCCAAAAATGACTAAGTCAAATGAATCGACGGGAATAACTCGAGAGACCATATCTACTTTCTTTCAATCACTACAGCGCATTAACATTTGTTAGCGCTAACGAAAAGCTTAAAAATTCATTGCCACAACTATCACAATGATAATACTCTAAACTACATAAGAATTTGAAAAACTTTACCTTGCTATATCATAATTTTCTTCGATATAGGCCACTATAAAACGTTTACGAACTGACTTGAAGAGGCCCTATATGTCTTACAAACCAAAAAGTGACTTCTTAAAGATAATGATCGAGCGAGGTTTTGTAGCCGACTGCACGGACTATGAGGGACTAGACAGTGCAATAGTTAAAAAAAATATTGCGGCTTACATAGGCTTTGATGCAACTGCTAAATCCCTACATGTTGGCAGTTTAATTCAAATAATGATGCTTCGGTGGTTACAAAAGACCGGGGGCCAGCCTGTAACTCTTATGGGTGGAGGCACAACAAAAGTGGGTGATCCCTCCTTTCGGGCAGACGAAAGACCTCTACTAAGTGAAAAGCAGATCGAAGATAATATTTCTGGCATAAAAAAAGTTTTTTCAGCCTATCTACATTATGGTGATAAATCAGATGACGCATTAATGATAAATAATGGTGAGTGGCTATCTAATTTGAATTACTTAGAGTTTCTAAGGGATGTCGGACGCCACTTTAGCGTAAACAGAATGTTAAGTTTTGAAAGTGTCAAATCTCGCCTAGACAGAGAACAAAGCCTATCATTCTTAGAATTTAACTACATGATACTTCAAGCATATGATTTTTATGAATTAAACAAAAGATACAACTGCAAATTGCAAATGGGTGGTTCAGATCAGCTTGGAAATATTATAAATGGTATGGAATTGACGCGTCGTATTTCTGATCAACGAGTTTTTGGGCTCACCTCACCTTTACTGACAACTTCTGACGGTAAAAAAATGGGAAAATCTCAGGATGGTGCTATTTGGCTCAACTCAAACATGCTTTCTCCATATGAGTTTTGGCAGTTTTGGCGAAACACAACAGACGCCGATGTGGCACGTTTTTTAAAATTATACACCGAGCTTCCTATAAGTGAGTGTAATCTTCTTGGTAAACTTGAAGGTTCTGAAATAAATGATGCCAAAATTATATTAGCCAATGAGGTTACAGCACTTCTGCATGGAAGAGAGGCGGCAAACACTGCAGAAAAAACATCTACAGAAGTTTTTGAAAAGGGTGGAATTGGAGAAGATTTACCAACTTTTACGTTTGATCAAAATGAAATATCTAGTGGGTTACCAATAGTTCAGGCTTTTGTTAAAGCAGGTTTAGCCAAGTCGGGAAAAGAAGCAAAACGTTTAATTTCAGAAAATGGTGCCAAGCTTGACGATGAACCGGTGACCAGCACAAATTTAATCCTAACCACCGAAATGCTAACAAAACCCTTAAAGCTCTCAGCTGGAAAGAAGCGTCACGCTCTAGTGACACTTCTTTAAGTCTAATTTTAATGATTGTTTCTAAAATTTCAGGATTTAGACAAATATCTTAAAAAATTGCTCAACGATATGACTCTACAGAAACCATACTATCAGCTACGCCTAAAACTGCTCCGTTTGGGCCTTCACCTATTTTTATTTGATCGACAACTTTCATTCCAGATATAACTTTTCCTACAACCGTATACTGTCCGTTTAAAAAATACCCGGCGTCAAACATAACAAAAAATTGGCTATTGGCGCTATTGGGGTTTTGAGTACGGGCCATGCCAACTATGCCTCTGTCAAATTTTATATCAGAAAATTCAGCTGGCAAGTCTGGAAGTGCCGATCCACCACGACCAGCAAGAGCTATATCACCCCCAGCCTTTCCATATTCAACGTCACCAGTTTGGGCCATAAAACCTTCAATGACACGATGGAAGACCACGTTATCATACTGCCCCTGATCCGCGAGATTTAAAATTTGAGAAACGTGCAATGGTGCAACGTCTTCAAAAAGATCAATTTTAATCTCTCCCTGCGCTTTACCATCAACTGTAATAATCAAACCTGACGCAAAAACAGGAAACCCAAATAAGATTAAAAAACAAAATACTTTATACATCAGCAGCGACCTTAACGCTCACCATCCTATCGGGATTTGCAGGCGGCTCGCCTCTTACAATTTCATCCACAAGATCCATTCCCTCTATTACTCGCCCATAAACGGTATACTGACGATTTAAAAAATGGTTATCATTAAAATTGATAAAAAATTGGCTATTGGCGCTGTCCGGGTTCTGGCTTCGAGCAGCTCCTAAAGTACCTCTGTCATGTGGAATTCCTGAAAACTCTGCCTTCAAGTTGGGTAACTTTGACCCACCTGTACCTGCTTTATGCGGCTTGTATTCATTTTCCATATTTCCAAATTCAACATCACCTGTTTGGGCCATAAACCCATCAATAACGCGATGAAAAGAAACATCGTCATATTGACCGGATCGCGCCAGTTCCTTCATTCGCTCACAATGCCCCGGCGCTATATCTGGCAAAAGTTCAATTGTAATGGTCCCATTCTTTAATTCCATTAAGATTGTATTCTCTGCATCTCTGATTTCAGCCATTATTAACTCCTTTTTAAATTAATTCCTTCCTACGCTTTACAAACCATAAGAACAAGATAGGGCTTGACGCAGAATTAAAGTCTGCCGAAACATTAGTTATTTTAATGTGAGTCAATGAGATGTCTTGGACAACGCTTAACCAAATGGATTTATACGGAAAACGTGTTTTAACTCGTGTAGACCTTAATGTTCCAATGGTTGATGGAAAGATTGCTGACGCGACACGGATTGAAAAAATAGTTCCAACAATAAATGAGATTATCAAGAAGGGTGGAACTCCAATTTTGCTGGCGCACATGGGACGTCCCAAAGGCAAGAGACATCAAAACCTGAGCCTGTCACAACTTCAAGAAGAATTGGAAACTTATTTTAAGTCCAAAGTTATTTTTGTCGCTGATTGTATTGGACCTAGCGTAGAGACTGCCCTTAAAATTGTAAAAAAGGGCGAAATCATCTTACTTGAAAATATCCGGTTTTACCCAGAAGAAGAAAAAAATGACCCAAAGTTTGCCGCTTCGTTGGCAGCACTTGCTGATCTTTTTTGTAATGATGCTTTTTCAGTTGCTCATAGAGCCCATGCAAGCACAACTGGTTTGGCAAAATATTTACCTTCATGCGCTGGAAAATTAATGGAGAACGAACTTAAAGCCTTGGAAAGTGTTTTAGATCAACCCAAACGGCCAGTTGTTACCGTAGTTGGAGGAGCTAAAATTTCCACAAAAATTGCACTAATAGAAAATCTAATAGAACAGGTGGACAGCATTATCATAGGTGGAGCAATGGCCAATACCTTTCTTTTTTCGAAGGGATTTAGTGTTGGTCGATCGCTGGTAGAAGAAAGTTTAAAGCCTACTGCACTAAGAATCCTTAACAAGGCAGAAAAATATTCATGCGAAATTATCTTACCAACTGACCTCGTTATCGCAAAAGAGTTATCAGAGAACACGCCCACATTAGTCGTTTCTGCCAATAAGTGCCCTGATAAATATATGATATTAGATGCAGGTCCATCAACAGTTGATAACATACAGAAATGCATAAATAGTGCCAAAACACTTTTGTGGAATGGACCATTAGGTGCGTTTGAAGTAACTCCTTTCGACCAAGCTACAAGCCAAGCTGCTAAATTCGCCTCCCAAAAAACAAACAATGGTGATTTAATTTCCGTCGCGGGCGGCGGAGATACTGTAGCAGCTCTCAATAAAGCCGGAGCCACCGATTCATTTACCTATGTCTCAACAGCGGGCGGTGCATTTTTAGAATGGTTAGAGGGTAAGGAATTACCTGGAGTTGTCTGCCTTAATAAAATTTAAAGTTCCTGTTCGTATTACTTTTCACAAATTATGGTAGCGCAATCAGGATTGAATTGTCTTTCTCTGTCTCTTACATCTTTTATAAAGGGAAATGGAGAAAAACGTGAATACCACACAACAGCTAAAGAGAATACAAACAGATAAAGGCTTTATAGCTGCGTTAGATCAAAGTGGAGGCTCCACACCTAAAGCTCTTCAATTATATGGAATTTCTGAAGATCAGTACCGAGATGAAGAAGAAATGTTTAAACTAATCCATGATATGCGAACTAGAATAATCACAAGCCCCTCTTTCAGCCAAAACCACATAATTGGAGCAATTTTATTTGAACAAACTATGGAGCGACTTATTTCTGGAATGCCAACTGCTGACTTCCTTTGGAAAACAAAAAAAATTGTTCCATTTTTAAAGGTTGATAAGGGATTGAGAGATCCGAAAGATGGTGTTCGCCTTATGAAAAATATTCCCAATTTGCGTGAAACCCTTGAGAAAGCTTCAGAATACGGGATTTTTGGAACTAAAATGAGATCCGTTATCGATGAAGACAATGCCATAGGAATAGATAAGATTGTAGACCAGCAGTTTGAATTTGGAAAAATAATTTTAGATGCTGGTTTAACACCAATTATTGAACCAGAAATAACCATAGATATTTCTGAGAAGTCAAAAGCTGAGGAAAGTCTTAAAAAAAGTTTAATTAAAAGCCTTAATAAACTTGACCCCAAAAAAAGCATTTTACTAAAATTAACACTTCCAGAAAAAGAAGGCTTTTATGGAGATTTAGTTAAGCACCCAAATGTTCTGAGAGTTGTAGCTTTATCAGGAGGCTATTCGCTTGAAGAGGCAAACAAACGCTTAGAAGCAAATTACGGGGTAGTCGCCTCCTTTTCTAGAGCTTTAACACAAAGCCTATTTGTCCATCAAACCACAGTTGAATTTAATGCAGCGCTCGAGCAAACTATATCTACAATATCAGATGCATCAAAAACTTAAATTTGAAAAAAATAGGGTTTTTTCAATTTAGGGGATTCCCTTAAGAATCATTATGTGATTCTATCTACCTAATCCCGTTACTTGGGCTAAAAAGGTAGGTTATGAATTCATCACGATTATCGATCCCTTGGGTAATGTTGGCGGTATTTGCTGTTACATTGATGCTAGGTCTCTATTTCACTTTTGCTGCAGTGCAAGGTGACTATGGGTTATTTAGAAGAGCAGAAATCTTAAGTGACGCAAAGAAATTAGAGGCCGAACTTACAATGCTTGAAAGTGAGGTTAGTAAAATGCGCAATCTAACTTTGAGAATGTCCGATGAGTATTTAGACTTAGACCTTTTAGATGAGCAAGCACGAGACATTTTAGGTCAAATTCGTTCTGACGAAGTCATAATCCAATAGTAAAAATCCTA
>JAQWIK010000028.1 GCA_029248915.1 Paracoccaceae bacterium
GTTGAACTAGTGTTTTCTGGTGCCAAACTGGAACTGGATAAATTCACCATCAAAAATGAAAATGGTTCGTCTACCTCTATATCTTTAAAAGATATTGAGTATCCTCAGAAAATAAATGAAACATTATTTTCAATTCCATTAGAGACGAACCGACGGCGGCCAGAAAACTAAAACTATTCCTAGGCCCTGCCACATCTTTTAAGTTGTTTTTTGTAGGTATTGCCGCGTTGGGCCACTTTGTCTGACACACTTAATAACCATGGTTTTTTTCTAAAGGAACGTCTTTCAAAGCCCCCATGTCCCTCGTGATAAGCTAAATATTGTTTTTTCGTATCCGACATTTTTATTCCTAAGCGCCTTCTTGTTTCTTTCATGTACCAGCCCATGAAATCAGTTGCGTCGTGAATGTTCGAGCGGCTGGCAAAGCGTCTTCCTGAAGATTTCTTATAATCGGCCCACGTTCCATCTAAAGCCTGAGCATAGCCATAGGCTGAACTTTGACGACCCCAAGGGACAACGCCAAGAAAATACTTTCTTGGCGTTTTTGCATTTGGGATAAATTTACTTTCTTGATATAGTATCGCCATCTGAACGTGAACGGGTGCCCCCCATCTACGTTTTGTTTTTTGAAATGCGCGATCAAATGAGGGTCGCTGTTGCAAAATTGAGCACGCATTATCCATATTGCGTGGAGCATCAAAGTTGATAAAGCTACACGAACCAATTGCAAAGCACAGAAAAAAAACTTTAAAATAACTACTCATTTATTTCTCTTTTTTATGACAACTAACGGAAAGATTAATTTTTCTAAAGTCTTAAAGAGTTATTTTTGAATATAATTGTAAATATCCATATTTTTAGAAGAGGCTGGCCTAGACAATTTTGACAGAAACAACTAATCGTATAATGGAAATGTTTACTAAAAATGCAAAATATCATTTAGGACAGATCGTCCGACATAAAAAGCACCCTTTTAGGGGGGTTGTTTTTGATGTTGACCCAGAATTTAGCAATACTGATGAATGGTATGAGTCTATTCCTGAAGATAGCAGGCCACATAAAGAGCAACCTTACTATCATCTATTGGCGGAAAATGACCATAGTTTTTATGTTGCATATGTATCTGAACAAAATCTTTTAAAAGACTATTCAGGTGAGCCTGTTGGGCATCCAGACGTCCAGGACCTTTTTGGGCCATTTCAAGATGGCCATTACTCAATCCACTTCCAAATGAATTAAATTGAGTCTTAGTAGCCCAAAGCGCAACCATCTTTCCGAGGATCAGAGGCCCCTTCCAAGACGCCGTTCTCACATATTTTGATTGCTTGTGCACCGCCTATTGGACCAATATCTTGCTCGATACTGTGGCCTACATCGGATAGCTTTTGAACGGTGCTTTCATTATATCCTCTCTCAATTCTAAGGGAGCCGTTTTCGAAGAAACTGCGTGGGGAATCGAGAGCAGTTTGAATGTCCATTCCGTAATCGTATATATTTGATAGGAAGCGAACATGCCCTGTCGCTTGATATTGGCCACCCATCACACCAAACGGCATTTTTACAAGTCCTTGCTCTTTTACAATAGCGGGTATTATCGTGTGTAGAGGTCTCTTTTGGGATCCATATTCATTGACGTGGTCTGGGGTTAAATTGAATCCAGCGCCTCGGTTTTGAAATAAGATCCCAAATTTTTCACTAGCAATTCCAGAACCAAAACCGTGAAAAATGGAGTAAATCAAAGAAACAGACATTCTATCTTTATCTACAACTGTTATGTAAACTGTATCTTTATGTACTTCTTCTGTGATAGAAGAAATGTCACTGATTACATTATTCATGTTTATTTTGGCTGCTAGGTCGCTCGCTAGCTGCTCTGAAGTCATTTTTGATGTTGCATCAAAAACTTGGGGATCTGAAATTAACCTATTGCGAGCATCGTATGCAAGTTTTGTTGCTTCAGTTTCAATATGTGTACGCTCAAAGCCAAAAGGATCCATCGAAGAAACTGGAAAATGTTGAAGAATATTAGCTAATAAAATAGCTGTGGCTCCTTGACCATTTGGTGGATGCTCAAACAACTCATAATCTGGAAATTTTCCCGATATTGGATCTGTATAAAAGGCCTCCATTTTAGCGAAATCACTTATCGTATGCGAACCGCCAAGATTTTGGAGACTAGTGACCATATCTTCAGCAACTTCTCCTGTATAAAATCCATCTCGTCCATATTTGGCAATTTCTTTCAATACCTTAACCTGGCCAGGATGGGCGAATAATTCACCTACCTTTGGGGCTCTACCCCATGGAAGATAAAAATCTCTACCTGCGGGGTTCAGGTTCTCTGTCAGCTCTGCAAGATCATATGCAACCCTCTCTGCAATTGGAACTCCATGTTCTGCATAGTGAATTGCGGGTTGCAAAATCCTATCAAGGCCTAATTTTCCCCAATTATTTGATAACTTGCAGAAAGCATCAATGGCACATGGAATTGTAACTGCATGTGGAGAATTCAAAGGTATGGATTTAAGTCCCTGAGCCCTGAGATTATCAGCATTTGCCAACTTGGGTGCTATTCCTGATCCATTCATTGATTTAATTTCATTGGAACCGGCTGGAGAAAAGAGTGCAAAGCAATCCCCCCCAATTCCTGTCATTTGTGGCTCACATATACCAAGAAGTACGGCACCAGCTATGGCTGCATCCATAGCGTTACCGCCATTTTTTAAAATTTCTACTGCCGCCTGAGCAGCCAAAGGGTGGGAGGTGGCACACATGCCTCTTTCAGCTAATACTGACGACCGGCCGGGTAAATGAAAGTCTCGCATTTAAACTCCAATTCGTGAATGGGGGTAGATATCTCTTATTTTTTTATAAGGCAAATAACTTCTTAAAGATAAGGGTTTCTAAATTCAATACCTACGATTATTGTCAGTCTTACTTAAAACGTATAAATTGTAAGAGCAAAAATTTTATAAATTCAAAAAAGGGTATAGTTTCATGGAAGAGGTCGTAATTTCATCTGCAATGAGAACGCCTATGGGAGGTTTTCAGGGTGATCTCGATAGTTTTTCAGCCTCAGAACTGGGTGGAACGGCTATACAAGGGGCTTTGGAACAGGCCGGAGTAGACTGCGTCGATGAAGTTATTATGGGAAACGTTCTAGGAGCTGGTCAAGGTCAAGCACCAGCGCGACAGGCAAGTTTTAAGGCTGGGTTAAATGAAAATATTCCCGCCACTACTTTAAATAAAATGTGTGGTTCTGGAATGAAGGCTGCGATGATTGGATTTGATCAAATCAAACTTGGACAGAATAAAATCCTAGCCGTTGGTGGAATGGAAAGTATGTCCAATGCCCCCTATTTGCTACCAAAAATGCGTGGTGGAGCCCGATTGGGGCACGGCAAAGCAATTGATCACATGTTTCTTGATGGTCTAGAGGATGCCTACGAGCCTGGACGTTTAATGGGAACTTTTGCAGAGGATTGTGCCGAAAAATATCAATTTACAAGAGAAGCACAGGATAACTATGCCCTGACATCATTAGAAAACTCACTTTCTGCCCAAAAGGCTGGAGCATTCGAAAATGAGATAAAAGCTATTGAAGCAATTGATAGAAAAGGAACAAAAAGTTTTGTTTTATTAGATGAACAACCTCAAAATGCTCAACCTGATAAAATCCCAAGTCTAAAACCAGCTTTTAGAAAGAATGGTACTGTGACACCAGCGAATTCATCTTCAATTTCTGATGGAGGAGCCGCGTTAATTTTGACCTCTAAAATTCATGCAAAAAAGGAAGGATTACCTATTCGTGCTCGAATTCTGGCGCATAGTAGTTACGCCCATGCCCCAGGATTATTTACAACTGCACCAATATACGCAGTAAAAAAATTACTCAAATCGGTAGATTGGTCAATTGAAAAGGTAGACCTCTGGGAAGTCAACGAGGCGTTTGCGGTTGTTCCCATGGCGTTCATGCATGAGTTAGATGTCCCGAGAGAAAAGATGAATGTCCACGGGGGTGCTTGTGCAATGGGGCATCCAATAGGCGCGTCGGGCGCGAGGATAATGGTTACTCTTCTCAATGCGCTTGAAAGGTATGATTTAAAGCGCGGTGTCGCAGCGGTATGTATCGGGGGTGGAGAAGGAACTGCCATTGCAGTGGAGCGGGTGTAATAAACTCTCTAAATTAAGTTCAATAAGCGATTAAATTTTGTTATTAACTATAATCAGATTATATCTGTGCGGCCGTTAGAAAATATAGTTGGGTTTTACGTTTAGTTTGCTAGTGCTTCATAAGCCAACATATTTCTTTTAACTTTTAACCCCCAGTGATACCCGCCTAGCTCACCGCTAGCCCTTAAAACGCGATGGCATGGAATGAGCCAGCATAATGGGTTTTTACCAATAGCGGTTGCAATGGTTCTAACGGCTTTTGGTTTTCTAATATGTTTTGCTAAGGTCATGTAACTTATAACCTTTCCGGGTGGAATTTTTAATAATGTTTTCCAGACTACAATCTGTAGTTTGCTACCTATCAGACATAGCTCAATCGATTTAGTTTGACTAAAAATAGATTTGAAGTCTTTATCTGAGTAAATTTCATCTTTTTTAAAACTAGCTTCAGGCCATCTTAACATCATATCGGTTAATGCAGTATCTTTGCCAAATTGATCGCAAAAAGCTAAGCCACATAGACCCATTTTAGTATTCATAATAAGTGCTTCGCCAAATGGAGAGGCTTTAAACTGATAATAGATTTTGGGAAATTTTATGGAAGTTTTGTTGCAACTTTTAGAATAGGAGAAATCGTTTAATACAATATTTTTGTTTTTTAAAGATCTGTCTAGTTCTGTTAAGAAAATTTTTGACATTTTGACTTCGCCTCAATTAAGTTATCTTTTCCATTGGGTGATTTGCAGTCAAAATCTCATCGCTCTGGCAAGAAAAACTCATATTTATCTAAAATCTTTATCAGAGAAATCAAAATATCTCTTGTAAATAATTTTATCATTATCTGTTAAAATGTATGAGACTGTGATGGTCAAGCAGTGAAATTTGTTTAATAACAAATCTGTGAATATGAGGATAAAGATCTATGAAGAAATACAAAGTATTAGGTATTGGGAATGCCGTTGTTGATGTTATCAGTCAAAGTTCTGATTTGTTTTTAAAAAAAATGGACATCGAAAAGGGAATAATGCAGCTCGTAGATCGTGAAAGGGGAGAGTTACTTTACAACTCGATGGACAACAGAAAACAAGCTCCAGGTGGTTCGGTTGCTAATACTATAGCCGGCATTGGCTCACTTGGGCTTAGAACTGGGTTCATAGGTAAAGTGGGAAATGATGAATTAGGCACCTTTTATCGAAGCACTATGGAAGAAAATGGAACTGATTTTGTAAACGAACTTTTTGATCAGAGTGATCTTCCTACATCTCGCTCCATGATTTTTGTGTCAGATGATGGAGAGAGGTCAATGAATACATATCTTGGGATTTCAGCTGAATTAGGTCCAGAAGATGTTAACCTAGAAGTGGCTTCAAATGCAGAAATTGTTTTTTTAGAGGGTTATTTGTTTGATAAAGATAAAGGTAAGGATGCTTTTGTAAAACTGGCCAAAGAATGCCGGTCGGCGGGCGGTTTATCTGGAATAGCTATTTCGGATCCGTTTTGTGTTGAAAGGCATCGGCCTGATTTTTTGAGTTTAATTAAAAATGAGTTAGATTATGTGATCGGCAATAAAGAGGAAATAATGGCATTATTTCAAACCGATAATCTTGAAAATGCTCTATCAAAAGCTGCTGATATTTCACAACTCGTTGTGTGTACTCGATCTTCTGAGGGCGTAACTGCAATACAAGATGGAAATCGAGTGGATTTTAAGGTCAAGCCCATTACTCCGGTTGATGCAACTGGGGCAGGTGATCAATTTGCTGCTGGGTTCTTATACGGTTTAGCGATGAACAGTGAATTAGAAGTGGCCTGTTCAATGGGTTGTATTTGTGCGGAAGAGGTAATAAGCCACGTGGGCCCGAGACCAGAAGTAAGCATGATAAATAAGTTTTCAGAAATGAAACTCATTTAGTAAATATTAGTCACAGCTGTTCGTTAGAGTAAAAATTCTGAGGTAGAAAAAATGAGTTATGATTATGACGACGATAATATTTTTGCAAAGATTTTACGGGGAGAAATTCCAAATAAAACTGTCCTAGAGACAGATCATACTCTAGCTTTTGAAGATATAAGCCCAGCTGCCCCTGTTCATATTCTTGTAATACCTAAAGGACCATATGTTTCCTTTGATCACTTTGCTAATGAGGCAAGAGATGAAGAAATTATCGATTACACAAGGGCTATTGGTGAGGTCTGCAAGATTACGGGTGTTCAACCTTCATTTGGCGGCACAGGATTTCGTTCAATAGCAAATGCCGGCCCAGATGCGATTCAAGAAGTTCCACATTTTCATACGCATATAATTGGTGGACGCAATTTGGGTAGAATGGTATCCCAAACTGACTAATATATTAGCCATTAAACATTTTAAATAAATAAAGATTTTTGAGAAACTAAATGTCATTAGATGCGCCCGAGATAAAAATTGTTGATACATACAGAGTTGCCTGTGACGGTGGTGAAGGAGCACTAGGACATCCTAGAGTTTGGCTTCAAATTCCCAAGGAACAAGGCTGGGTTGAATGCCCTTATTGCGATTGTAGGATACAACATAGAGATTTAGCCCTTAAAGGCTAATCAATATAATAATGAAAATAGTCTTAAATAATTTTAGGCTAAAAGTGATAGTCACTGTTTGGAGACTAGTCTATTCTACTTGAGATATTTGGAGTCGGTCATGGGTTTTGGAAAAGGGCATCACTTACATTTGATTGATGGTTCAGCTTTTATTTTCCGAGCATACCATGCGCTTCCACCTCTCACAAGAAAATCAGATGGATTGCCCATTGGCGCTGTGAGTGGTTTTTGTAATATGCTAAATCGCTACTTAGAAGATATTGATGGGCCTGATGCGCCCACGCATGTTGCAGTAATTTTTGATCATTCAGGTCACAGTTTTAGAAATGAAATTTATGATCGTTATAAGGCAAATCGTCCACCTGCTCCTGAAGATCTAGTCCCTCAATTTCCATTGACACGAGAAGCCACGAAAGCCTTCAACATCGCCTGTGAAGAAATGGAAGGTTTTGAGGCAGATGACATGATCGCTACTTTAGCCTTTAGAGCTCGTGACGCAGGTGGTCGTGTTACAATCATCAGCTCTGATAAAGATTTGATGCAGTTGGTTGGTGATGGGATTGAGATGTATGACGCCATGAAAAATAAGCGCATCGATAGAGAAGGTGTGTTCGAGAAATTTGGTGTTTATCCAGATCGAGTTATTGATGTTCAAGCGCTTGCAGGTGACAGTGTTGACAATGTTCCTGGTGCTCCAGGCATAGGTGTTAAAACTGCTGCGACATTAATTAATGACTTTGGCGATCTTGACGAATTATTACGCCGGTCAGATGAAATCAAGCAGCCTAAAAGGCGGCAGACGCTAATAGAAAATGCAGAACAAATTAAGTTATCCCGAGAACTTGTTACATTAGATTGTAATACGCCACTAAAATTTGGACTTGAAGACCTCGAATTTAACGCGCCTGTTCCGAATGAATTATTAGATTTTTTAGAAAAAATGGAACTTAGAACGCTTTCTAAGCGTATTGCACAAAAATTTGGTGTAGAAACCCCAAAATCTGATAATTTGGATCTAGATAACAAAACCAGTTATTTGGAACAAATTCCATTTGATAGCAAAAAATATGAACATATCAAGACTGCGGACCAGCTTCAAACCTGGATTAATAAAATTTATGAAACTGGATATGTGGCTATAGATACAGAGACTACTTCGCTAAATGATATGTTGGCAGAGTTAGTTGGCGTTTCGTTGTCGGTAGAAATTGGTTTGGCGTGCTATATCCCCATTGGTCATAAAGAGGGGCAAAATGATGACCTTTTCGAAAATTCTCAATTGGTCGAAGGGCAGCTTGATTTAGAATTTGTTTTGGAGTGCTTAAGGCCGATTTTAGAAGATGATAGCATTCTTAAAATTGGACAAAATATTAAGTATGATGCAAAGGTTTTAGGCCGCTATGGAGTAATGATCACTGCATTTGATGATACAATGCTTTTATCCTATGCCTTGCATGGAGGGCTTCACAATCATGGAATGGATGCTTTATCGCAGAGATATTTAGAGCACTCACCAATTGCTATTAAAACGCTCATTGGTTCAGGAAAATCGGCGATAACCTTTGATAAAGTTAAGATAGATGATGCGGTTGCTTATGCCGCTGAGGATGCTGATATTACATTAAGACTTTGGAAAATTTTTAAGCAAAAATTACATTTATCTAGGGTGACAAAAGTTTACGAAACTTTGGAACGTCCTTTAGTTTCAGTCTTAGCTCAAGTTGAGAAAAATGGAATTAAAGTAGATAGAGAAACTCTAAGTCGAATGTCAAATGCCTTTGCCCAAAAGATGGCTAGTCTTGAGGCTGAGATTTATGAAATGGCTGGTGATACTTTTAATGTGGGAAGCCCGAAACAATTGGGTGAAATTATGTTTGATAAGCTGGGTTACGAAGGAGGTAAAAAAGGAAAAAATGGAGCCTATGCGACTGGCGCTGATATACTAGAGGATCTGGCGACAAATCATGATTTTCCAAAAAGAGTTCTAGATTGGCGGCAATTAAGTAAACTTAAGTCTACTTATACTGATGCGCTACAAGATCACATAAATCCAAATACTGGCCGCGTTCATACTTCATATTCTATTGCTGGAGCTGTTACTGGCCGTCTGTCATCAACTGAGCCAAACCTTCAAAACATACCAGTTAGGACAGAAGATGGAAGACGCATTCGAGAGGCATTTGTTGCTGAGAGCGGGAATATTTTAGTCAGCCTTGATTATAGTCAAATCGAGCTTAGAATTTTAGCTCATATTGCACAGATTGATGCTCTACAGCAGGCTTTTCACGACGGCTTGGATATTCATGCTATGACAGCTTCAGAAATGTTTAATGTGCCGCTGGATGAAATGACATCTGAAATTCGTCGTCAGGCAAAAGCAATAAATTTTGGAGTTATCTACGGGATTTCTGGATTTGGACTTGCAAGAAATTTACGAATCCCCCGTTCTGAGGCACAAGGATTTATAGATCGCTATTTTGAAAGATTTCCTGGAATAAAGGAATACATGGATAAGACCGTCAAATTCAGTAAAGAGAATAATTATGTTGAAACTCTCTTTGGTAGAGTCATTCACACGCCTGAGATAAATGCCAAAGGTCCAATGGCTGGTTTTGCAAAAAGAGCGGCTATCAACGCTCCTATCCAAGGTACTGCTGCTGACATCATTCGGCGTGCGATGATTAGAGTTCCAGACGCAATTAAAGGTATGCCAGCAAAAATGCTTCTGCAGGTGCATGATGAGCTTTTATTTGAAGTCAAAGAAGAGGATTATGAGGAATTGATTGCCAAGGTCAGGTCCATTATGGAAACGGCGTCACTCCCCTTTTTAAAAATGGATATACCGTTGTCGGTCGACGCTGGTCGCGGGTTAAATTGGGCAGAGGCACATTAAAAATGATGATAATTGATAATCTCCAATATGCGAATTGGTCGGAAAAAATATTCAATCAAATGAGAGGGGGAAATGTGGATGCTGTTCACGTAACCATCTCTTACCACGAGACATTTCGCGAAACAGTTTTGAATTTTGAAAAATGGAATCTTTGGTTTGAAAAATATTCTAACCTGATCATAAAGGGCACTACTGCGGCAGATATTGATTTGGCAAAAAAAACAAATCGAACAGCTATATTTTTTGGTTTTCAAAACCCCTCACCAATGGAAGACGATATTGGTTTGATTGAAATTTTACATACCCTTGGGGCTCGCTTCATGCAACTGACCTACAATAATCAATCGCTGCTTGCTACTGGTTGCTATGAAGACCATGACGCCGGTATCACTAGAATGGGTAAGCAGGTCATTAAAGAAATGAACCGTGTTGGGATGGTTGTGGATATGAGCCATTCTGCAGATCAATCGACTATTCAAGCAGCAGAAATATCAGAACGCCCGATAGCGATCACCCATGCTAATCCTTTTTCGTGGCATCCTGCGCTTAGAAATAAAAGGGAAAAGGTGATAGACGCTGTCGTATCGAACGGGGGAATGATTGGGTTTTCATTGTATCCCCATCATTTAAACAATGGTTCTCAATGCACGTTATCTGATTTTTGTTCAATGATTGCTCGGTCTGCGGACAGATATGGAATTGGAAGTCTCGGTATTGGTTCAGATTTATGCCAAGATCAACCTGATAGTGTTGTAGAATGGATGCGAGTGGGGCGTTGGAGCAAAACAATTGATTACGGTGAGGGCTCTTCTGATCATCCAGGCTTTCCAAGGCAGCCAGACTGGTTTGTAGATAATAGAGATTTTGAAAATATTGAAAAAGGTTTAGTTGACGTTGGCTTTGATATGGATGAAGTCGAGTCTATTTTGGGTAAAAATTGGTATAATTTTTATAAAAATAATTTTATAGCGTTAGATTGAATTATTTAACTCTTCGGATTTGATAATAGGAAAAAAAGCTGAGGCGGATTCGATCCCGAACCAATCGTCATTTTCGTATTTTTTATGTTGTCCAATATCAATAAGGCGATAGAAAGTTTTTCTATCTATCAACGCATCCAAACCGTTACGAATATGAATATACGGGGCTGGTTCGTCTGACACAGCATCTCTTACGACGCGTATTGGATTTTTGTCAGACGCAATAACTTCGTCGCCTACCTGAGTTTCAAATTTAAGTGCTTTTTCTCCAGTGATTTCAATTTCATTGAAGTCAACTGCGACGAATGGGGCATCATCTACTTTTATACCCACTTTTTCTATTGGAGTGACCAGAAAGTATTTGCCGTCTTCAATTTTTAAAATTGAAGAGAACAATTTGACCAGCTCAAACCTTCCAATGGGAGTACCCAAATAATACCATGTGCCATTGCGCGCAATGCGAATATCTAAATCTCCACAAAATGGCGGGTTCCAACTCATCACTGGAGGTAAAGTCTTTGATTTTATTGCAGCACGAGCTGCTGCAGCAATACCTTCAGCGCTTGGAGTATTAGCTTTTTTATTATTCATAACTTATAAAAAACCTTTTTTTCTCACTTTATTCAGTTTTGACGTGGTTGCCAAATAATCAAATTGGTTATAATACTTTACCAATATAGGGAGAAACAATGTATTTAACAGATCCAAACCCTAATATTTTAGCAAAAAAAATGGAATTAGTTGACAAACTACTATCATTTTTACCTAGCGACGCGGTCATTTATGATCCTCGCGAGACGCTTGCATATGAATGTGACGCACTATCTGCTTATAGATGCCCACCAATGGTTGCAGTATTACCACGCACTACTGAGGAAGTAGCCAACATCGTGAAATTATGCTGGGAATTAGATGTGCCCGTAGTTCCCCGTGGTTCTGGTACTTCTTTGGCCGGAGGTGCATTACCTACTGGCGATAGCTTGGTTCTTGGCGTTGCGCGAATGAATGAAACTCTAGAAGTTGATTACTCAAACAGATTAATGCGTGTTCAGACTGGTCGTACAAACTTAAGCGTGACCGGAGAAGTGGAAAGTGATGGCTTCTTCTACGCGCCAGATCCATCAAGTCAGCTCGCGTGTGCTATCTCAGGAAATATCGCTATGAATTCTGGTGGGGCCCACTGCCTAAAGTATGGCGTGACATCTAATAATCTTCTCGGTGTAAAAATGGTCACTATGCAGGGTGAAATTTTAGATTTAGGCGGAGCGCAATTAGATGCTTCTGGCTATGATTTGCTTGGTGTAATCTGTGGGTCAGAGGGACAACTTGGAATTGTCACCGAGGCCACTTTACGTATTTTACGCAAACCAGAAGGAGCATTACCCGTTTTGATTGGGTATAATGACAGTGAAGTCGCAGGGCAGTGTGTTTCGGATATAATAAAAGCTGGAGTTCTCCCAGTGGCAATTGAATTTATGGATCGGCCCTGTATTCGCGCCACAGATGCATTTTCTCAGGCCGGTTATCCGGATTGTGAAGCTTTATTAATTATTGAAGTAGAGGGTTCCGAATTAGAGATAGAGGAGCAATTGGCTAAAATTATTGTGATTGCAAATAAACATAACCCAGTAGAATTGCGCCGTGCAAAAAATACTGATGAGGCCAATAGAATTTGGCTAGGTAGAAAATCTGCTTTTGGAGCTATGGGCCAAATCAATGACTATATGTGCCTAGATGGTACAATACCCGTTTCAAAACTTCCTTTTGTGCTGAAACGCATTTCTGAAATGAGTAAGGAATTCGGATTGGATGTTGGAAATGTTTTCCATGCAGGAGATGGCAATATGCATCCACTAATTCTGTATGATGCCAACAAACCAGGCGATTTAGAAGTTTGCGAAGCTTTTGGGGCCGAAATATTGAAATTATGTGTAGAGGTTGGCGGGTGTTTAACGGGAGAACATGGTGTCGGTATCGAAAAGCGTGATTTGATGCACATTCAATACTCGGCTGACGATTTGGAAGCGCAAATGTCCATAAAAGACGTTTTTGATCCTAAATGGTTGCTAAACCCAACAAAAGTGTTTCCTTTAGACGCTTCTGTTAAAAGACGTGAAGGTGCCAGCCAAGAGACAGCTGCATGAGCATAGCTAACTTAGCTCCAAGTTCTGAAAGTGAGATTGCGGAGTTGGTCACCTCTGAAACTGAGCGTGTTCATATAGCGGGTGGGCAATCACGCTTAATAGCCACCGAAAAAAAAATCATCTCAACCTCTGCATTGAATGGAATAGTGGAATACGAACCTGGTGCATTAACGATGGTTGCAAAGGCAGGTACTCCTCTCTCTCTTATTAAGGAAACATTGCAAAAAGAAAGACAACAACTTGCTTTTGAACCTCCTGAATTTCAGCATATTTTAATGTTGCCAGGTAATTCGACGATAGGTGGCGTATTTGCAACCAATGCAAGTGGGTCACGCCGCATTCAAGTCGGTGCGGCTAGAGATCATTTATTGGGTGTAAGATTTGTTGACGGGTTGGGAAGAATTATTAAAAATGGCGGCCGTGTCATGAAAAATGTTACAGGCTATGATCTGGTCAAGCTCTTGGCAGGAAGCTGGGGCACACTTGGTTTAATCACGGAAGTTTCATTTAAGGTACTTCCAATAGCTGAGACCCAATTAACACTAAAATTAAATTTATGTGATGCTAGAATTCTTACAACAGCAATTAATACACCTTACGATATTTCAGGCACTTTTTATGATGCTGGTTTAAGATCTGCTTATATCCGGGTTGAGGGATTTGATGAGTCTGTAAAGTATCGAGTGCAGCAACTCCTTGCAGAGTTCTCTGATTTTGAGATTGATATTTTGAACATGGAACAAAGCAAAAAGTTTTGGAAAAATGTAAATAATTTAGATTTTCTCAAAAATATCACAGGTGATTTATGGCGAATTTCAGTGAAACCCACTGATGGTATAAAAATAATCGAAATTTTGGATCCTAAAGTTGGTTTCTTAGATTGGTGTGGTGGCCTTGTATGGATTCGGATTGACGAGGGTTGTGACGTTCGCGGAAAAATACAAAAATTAGCAGGGCATGCGATGTGTTTGTTGGGAGGTTTTGATCAATTTCACCCAAGCTCGGTTATAGAAAAAAAACTAAGTGCCTCTATCCGAAACAAGTTTGACCCTAAAATGCTTTTTAACCAAGAAATATTAAACTGATGGAAACTTTTTTCGAAAAAGAACAACTGACCGATTTAGACTTTAAAAGATCAAATGAGATTTTGAGAGCATGCGTACACTGCGGTTTTTGTACAGCTACATGTCCGACGTATCAGGTTTTAGGGGACGAACTTGATAGCCCTCGAGGAAGGATTTATTTGATTAAAGAAATGTTGGAGTCCGGGCGCAAGCCGGATAAAAAAACGGTTACCCATATTGACAGATGCTTGTCTTGCTTGGCTTGTATGACTACCTGCCCGTCAGGTGTCCATTATATGCATCTTGTTGACCATGCTCGATCTTACATTGAAGAAAACTACAAAAGACCCTTCGATGAAAGGCTTTTGCGATGGTTACTGAGCAAAATTTTACCATATCCAATGAGGTTCCGAATGGCGCTGATTTTGGCAAAATTAGCGAAGCCATTTTCATGGCTGATTCCAGATTCTCGACTTAAGGCGATGATTAATATGGTTCCTAAGAAGATACCTGGAATTAGCTTAAATGATGATCCGCAAAGTTTCTATCCTGATAAATCGAAAAAGTTGCGTGTGGCTTTAATGACCGGCTGTGCACAAAGGGCTCTAGATACGGACATAAATGATGCCACAATCCGCGTCTTGAAACGCTTTGGTTGCGAGGTGGTCATAGCTGCCGGGCAGGGTTGCTGTGGATCACTTAGCCATCATATGGGCAAAAAGAATGATGCAAAATCTACAGCGGTTCGAAACATAGAT
>JAQWIK010000029.1 GCA_029248915.1 Paracoccaceae bacterium
GCACGAGGATCTTCATCCCTAAAACAAGGCGCAATTTGAAAATATTTATCAAACCCAGATACCATTATCAGCTGCTTGAACTGTTGTGGAGCCTGAGGAAGTGCATAAAATTTACCTGGATGAAGCCTGGACGGCACTAAAAAATCTCGTGCACCTTCTGGACTTGAAGCTGTTATAATAGGTGTCTGATACTCCCTGAAGTTCAGGTCCCACATCCTTTTTCGAATAGACGCGACAACATCAGATCGTAATGTCATATTTTTCTGCATGATTTCTCGTCGAAGGTCCAAATATCGATACTTTAAGCGGGTTTCCTCCGGATATTCTTGATCTCCAAAAACTATTAAAGGAAGTTCTTCAGAAGCTCCCAGCACCTCCAGATCACGTACGAATACTTCAATTTCTCCAGTCGGAATTTTTGTATTGACCAAACTTTCGTCTCTGGCCTTAACATTCCCATCAATTCTTATACACCATTCAGACCGAACTTTCTCCATTTCCGCGAAAACCGGGCTATCTGGGTCACACAAGACTTGGGTAATGCCGTAATGATCCCTCAAATCTATAAACAATACACCGCCGTGATCACGAATTCTGTGAACCCAGCCAGACAGGCGAACGTTACTACCAACGTTTGTTTTATTTAAATCAGCACATGTGTGACTACGATAAGCATGCATAATTAATTTTCCAAAGTGAGTTTTGTATTGGCGATACAACTCTTTGTCGGTCAGATGTCAAGTCTAGGAGCTCAAAACCGCATTAATTTCACCACGGAGTGCATTACCAACCATTATTTTTTCCGCACCGTGAAGATCAGAAAAAGTGATAATTCCCACTTTGCAGCTACCTTCCTCAATTTTTTTTCTTCTTAATACACCTGGCAAACACCCACTTGAAAGCGGAGGAGTTAACCACTGTCCGGCTATCTTGATAAAAATATTGGTTATGGTTCCCTCGCACACTTCACTACGTTCATTCAGGTATATTAACTCGTCTATACCATTGGGCAATTTTTCTCGCTCAGCGTCATACAATGCACGGTTAGAGCTTTTGTGTAATAACCATGGGTCGGAGGAGCTCAAAATTGTATCTGAAAAGCATAAGGTCCATTTTTTTGAGTTGGGGTTTAGAGTTGCAGTTTTGAGGTTAATTTCGCCACCTAAACCCAAAGTCAGTCGACACCTAAGGTGGTTTTCCGACCGAATTTTGAGTACTTGGTCCTTAATTTTTTTTATTTCAAATTTAAATTTTAAGGTTCCCGCAGACTTACACATTCGTTCCAAGTGCAAATCAATGTCGAGAGCACCCTTCCCAGGCACCCATAAGAAAGTCTCAATAAGTTTTAATTCTTCTCGGTTATTTGCGTAAACAGGGACTTCCAAAGTGCTTCCTCATATTCAGATTTAGCAGTGCTATCAAAAATAACTCCACCACCAACATTCAATACTGCTTTTCCATTTTGTAACAACAAAGTCCGGATAGCCACATTGAACTCAGAGCTGCCATCCGGAGCCATCCATCCGATCGCTCCACAATAGATATCCCGAGGTCTTTGCTCCAACTCATTTATTATCTCCATTGCACGAATTTTAGGAGCACCTGTTATTGAGCCACACGGAAACAAAGCTTTAAACAGCTCAGCTATCGTTGTTTTTTTATTCATTTCACCAACAACCAAGGAAGTCATTTGGTGAACGGTTTCGTAAGTCTCAACTTTATACAGCTCTGGAACCTTAACCGTTCCAACTTTGCTTATTCTCGAAATATCGTTCCTTAATAAATCGACAATCATAAGGTTTTCGGCACGGTTTTTTATATCGTTTTTTAAAAATTGTAAATTTTTCTTATCTAGTTCAGGATCTTGATTGCGTGGTTGTGTACCCTTCATCGGTCTAGTAGCAATTTTCATTTCACTATCAGTTTTGAAAAATAACTCTGGAGACCGAGAAAGAATAGATATTTCATTATTTAACTCAACGAAGGCTCCATGTTTAACTTTTTGTTTTTTTTGTAGATCTTTATAAAACGTCCATGGATCACCATGAAAATCAGCAAATAGACTAAAGGTTAGATTAACCTGATAAATATCACCTGCCTCTATAAAGGCTAAGGCTTTATCAAAGGCATCTTTATACCTCGCTTCATCCCAATCTGAGACGAATGGCGATATTGAGTAAGTAGAACTTTCTATACTCTTGCAGCTTGGCCCATCGAAAACTCCAAACTGAATTAAAGGAACAGATCGCTCTGATTGAGCTAGAGAGGTGAGTTTTGTTTCTAAAGCATATGATAATTCATAGGACGCCAGCCCCGCAATCCAATACCCTTGATCCAAACATTTCTGAAGTTCTTCTAAGACGGACATTACTTCAAAAGGGCTACTCGCCTTAATTATTTTAAGCGGATTTTCAAACCAATGTAGATTAGGCTTTGGCGCTGTGTCAAAATGGATTTTCAAAAACTTATGCCTATAGTGTTACCATAAACTTATAGCCTTGCTTATGGCGACATTACAGGCCTGAAATCAGATATTTTTCAAAAATTTACGATACCTCTTGCACCAGAAGTAATGTAATCTATAACGCAGAACAATTTGCTCAATCACGACCAAGCCATATGAGAGCGATTTAGAAAAAAGAAATATGCCCAAGAGAACAGATATCAAATCCATAATGATTATTGGTGCTGGCCCAATTGTAATAGGCCAAGCCTGTGAGTTTGATTATTCCGGAGCGCAAGCGTGTAAAGCACTTAGAGAAGAGGGTTATAGAGTAATACTAGTTAACTCAAACCCAGCCACAATAATGACAGACCCAGAATTGGCTGATGCCACTTACATTGAGCCTATTACTGCAGAAGTGGTTTCTAAAATAATAGAGAAGGAGCGCCCTGACGCTCTATTACCTACTATGGGCGGCCAAACTGGCTTAAATACCGCACTTGAATTAGAGTCACTGGGTATTTTGGACAAATTTAATGTCGAAATGATTGGCGCAAAACGCGATGCCATAGAAATGGCTGAGGATAGAGGGTTATTCCGTGAAGCAATGGATAGACTTGGGCTCGAAAACCCAAAAGCCTCAATTGTCACAGCCCCAAAAAATTCTGATGGTACAACGAACCTCAACGCAGGCGTTCAAATTGCAATTGAAGCCTTGGATAAAATTGGGCTACCCGCAATCATCAGACCAGCTTTCACATTGGGAGGTACCGGAGGCGGCGTAGCATACAATCGAGCTGACTATGAGCATTTTTGTCGCACAGGGATGGACGCATCGCCAGTCAATCAAATTCTAGTAGATGAGTCTTTGCTAGGTTGGAAAGAGTTTGAAATGGAAGTTGTTCGCGACAAAGCGGACAATGCAATTATTGTTTGCGCAATTGAAAACGTCGATCCAATGGGCGTACACACTGGAGACTCAATTACAGTGGCTCCTGCACTGACATTAACAGACAAAGAATATCAAATTATGAGAAACGGCTCCATCGCCGTTTTACGAGAAATTGGCGTTGAAACTGGTGGGTCCAATGTTCAATGGGCGGTGAACCCAGAAGACGGCCGTATGGTCGTTATTGAGATGAATCCAAGAGTTTCCAGATCTTCAGCACTTGCCTCAAAAGCAACCGGTTTTCCTATCGCTAAAATTGCTGCCAAATTAGCTGTTGGTTACACGTTGGACGAGTTAGACAACGATATAACAAAAGTAACTCCAGCTTCTTTTGAGCCTACAATTGACTACGTAGTGACTAAAATTCCAAGATTTGCATTCGAAAAATTTCCTGGATCTGAACCTTACCTTACAACTGCTATGAAATCTGTGGGTGAAGTGATGTCAATTGGAAGAACATTCCACGAAAGCTTGCAAAAAGCGCTGGCCTCTATGGAAACGGGCCTAACAGGTTTTGATGAAATAGAAATACCTGGTTCTGATGATACCTCATCAATTATAAGTGCTTTGAGCAAGCAAACTCCCGACAGAATATTAATCATAGCACAGGCAATGCGTTTGGGTATCAAAAACGATGATATTCAAGCTGTAACGAAGTATGATCCCTGGTTCATCGAACGCATCCGAGAAATTGTTGATACAGAAGAAAGTGTCCGAAAGACAGGTTTACCATCTTCAGCTGAAGATCTGCGAAGTTTAAAAATGTTGGGGTTTACTGACGCGCGCTTAGCTAAAATCACAGGTACATCCGATTTAGAAATAAGAAAAAGGCGCTATGATCTTGGTATAACTGCAGTTTACAAAAGAATTGATACTTGTGCTGCAGAGTTTGAGGCACAAACCCCATACATGTATTCAACATATGAAGCTCCTATGCTTGGTGATGTAGAATGTGAAGCACGACCATCAGCGGAAAAAAAAGTGGTCATACTTGGCGGAGGGCCTAACCGAATTGGCCAGGGAATAGAGTTTGATTATTG
>JAQWIK010000030.1 GCA_029248915.1 Paracoccaceae bacterium
TTTCTTTAAAACTGTCTTCAATAATACTTGGTGTCGTATCAGCATCACCACAATCAACCACGTTCAGTAGTTCTAATGGGTTAAACTTAGCATGAGGTGGCTGAAAAGGTCTTACTAATTGAGATTGTTCACGGATAGCAGCCGGACCTGTGCGAGATCCAATGCGTGTTGGATGTAGCCCCCCATCATACGGAACTCCTAGAACAACTGCCTTGGCTTTTGAGAAGTCCGTAGAATAAGGGATATTCATAAAAGTTGCAGGACCAATAAACGGTCCAGTTTTTTGTGGAGTTGGAACACCTATTTTTGCCATCGCTATTCCAAACTTTCCTTAAGTGATATGTTGAGTAGAATATATTTCATAAGTTTAATCTTTTTTAATTTTTCGCCGTAAACATAGCCGCGAACTTCACCATACAAAACTAGCGATTTGAATCAATAGCTGCATTTCTTGCTAAAAAAGGTTGTCACAGACAGTAAAAAGAAAAAAGCCCCACGTTGGGGCTTCTCTGAAACACTCATTTTATTGAGGTATTTTGGCAGGGGCACAGGGACTCGAACCCGGGACCTACGGTTTTGGAGACCGTCGCTCTACCAACTGAGCTATACCCCTATCAAGGAGGATGGGTATGCTTTTTTGACGTGTTGATCAAGTACTTACAAAAATTATTTTGAAGCGAAGAGACACCTTGTAACAAGTAGCAACAATAGAATACCATCAAAGTAATTAAATGTGAGGCACATATGCAGATTAAAAAAGTTGGCGTAATTGGCGCAGGACAAATGGGAAACGGAATAGCGCACGTACTATCACTTGGCGGGTATCATGTTGTTCTTAATGATATTAGTAACACCACCCTCGAAAAAGCCTCACATAATATAAGAAATAATTTAGAAAGACAGGTAAATAGCAACAAAATTTCTGCAGAGGAAAGCAATGCTGCATTAAAGTTAATTAATTACTCGGTTTCACTTGAAGAGTTTAATGATGTCGACTTAATTATCGAGGCAGCTACAGAAAATGAACCAATTAAACAGAAAATTTTAACTTCACTATTACCTCATATTCAGCCCCACACCATACTAACCAGCAACACTTCCTCTATTTCAATCACTCGCTTAGCGAGCTGTACTGATAGACCAGAAAAGTTCATGGGCTTTCATTTTATGAACCCTGTTCCCGTAATGCAGTTAGTTGAACTAATTAAAGGCATAGCTACAGATCAAGACACCTATGAAAGTTGTCTACAGGTTGTTGAAAAATTAGGAAAAACAGCCGCTAGCGCCGAAGACTTCCCAGCTTTCATCGTAAATCGCATTCTTATGCCGATGATTAATGAAGCCGTTTATGCACTTTACGAGGGAGTGGGTTCTGTAGAGGCAATTGATACATCCATGAAACTTGGAGCAAATCACCCAATGGGTCCTTTGGAGCTTGCTGACTTTATTGGATTAGATACATGCCTAGCTATCATGAATGTTCTCCATGAAGGCCTCGGAGATACAAAATACCGGCCATGCCCATTAATGACTAAATACGTCGAAGCTGGATGGTTTGGAAGAAAAACGAAGCGAGGCTTTTATGATTATAATGGCGCCAAACCAGTGCCATCTAGATAGTCTTAGTTTTTTGAGCCTAGGGTCAAAGTTTGTTTTCGCAACCAACGCATAAAACCCCGAGGATCACTCTTCCAAGGCGAAATTTCGTCTTGCTTAATTAAACTTCCAACCAAAGGCTGTTGTGGTTTATTCATTGCATGCACGACCTCATAGATCAAAAGGCCCTGCCTTAAAGTAGCCGATATTTGGTTTGCGATTTGGTATATTCGCGAATTTGATCCTGGGAAAAAAATTGGTAACACATTTGCCCCAGATTTTTGGATTAACTTAGCTGTAAATGGGTTCCAGTCGCCTTCAACTACGTTACCAAACATAGATTCTGATGAGGCAACCTTCCCTGATGGAAAAATAACAATTACTCCACCTTTTTCTAAATGATCCATTGCATTTTTTCGCATGTCTAAACTTTTTTTCAGCGCATTTTCTTCATGATCGAAGGGAACTGGAATCATAAATTGATCGATTTGTTTTACTCCAGTCAGAAGTGATCTGGTAAGTATTTTATAGTCAGTTCGTACTTGTCCAATTAATTCAGCCAAAACCATTCCATCAACTAAACCATGCGGATGGTTAGCTGTAATCACTAAAGAGCCTTTCTTGGGAATTTTAGTAATTTCACTCTGTTTGGTAAGTAAATTGATACCAAGTATGTCTAAAGCCTGTTTCCAAAACGGCTGGCCAACCGGAATTCCCATTTTTTCAAACTGCCTTACTTTTCGTAAGAGGAGTAATTTTCCCGTTAATAGCTCTAGAGTTTTAATTGCATTTCTTTGCACTGGGTTTGTGAAAGTATTTGCATAAGAGAGTTTTTTTCGATCATAGGGCGTATCAGGTTCTTGATCACTTTCGAAAGAGGGATCTGATTTTTGTTTTATACCATTCAAACTGATTTTCCGCCTAGCTATCTTCACCAAATTTGGACTTTATCAAATTGTCTAACGCCAAAGTCAATTCTTCCGAGTCATTTCCATTTGATGTAACTTTTATGGTAGTTCCCTTCGACGCTGCTAACATTAGAAGGCCCATAATACTACTACCAGATGCTTCCAAACCATCTTTTTCTACAGTGACCTCGGACTCAAACTTTTCCACCACCTCAACAAACCTAGCAGAAGCACGAGCATGAAGACCCTTGTCATTAATAATTGTAAATACATGAGAAGAATTTGACATTAATTAACCGCTACTTGGAATATTTTTCGCATCAAGATAATGGCGACCAGAGCAAAGTGCCGCATTAACTGCCTCGTCAATCACTAAGTTTCTGGACTTAACCAATTTTAGAAGCATAGGTAAATTTGCTCCATAGACTATCCGCCGATCATCTGGACGGCAAGCCAGCATTGCCAAATTAGATGGACTGCCCCCAAATATGTCAGTCACTATTACCACGCCAGAGCCCCTATCTACCCTATCAGCAGCCAAACAGATTTCGTCTTGTTTCGATTGTCTGTCGTCGTCATTTTTTATTGATACTGCTGTTATACCTACTTGCTTCCCAACTACGTGCTCCAGCGCAGCAAGATATTCTTGCGCTAAACCACCATGAGCAACAATTACAATTCCAATCAAAAGTTTTTCCCAAACCAAAACGGATTCAAAGATCTAACCGTTCTATTTCTCTATGTTTTATTGACACATTCCAATTTGAACCTGCAAGCTCCTTTGCGACAGTTTCCGTGACAGCAACGGATCGATGCATCCCTCCAGTACATCCAAACCCAATCTCAACTGAACTTTTACCCTCTTCTGTAAACAAAGGTAACAAAAATAACAGTAATTTTGTCACCCTTTCAATAAATTCAGAGAATTTTGGGTCACTTGAGACAAATTTGCTAACATCAGGCTCTAAGCCTGTTTTTTTTCTCAATTCCTTCTGCCAATGCGGATTTTTTAAAAATCTGCAATCTAAAATAATATCAGTTCCTCGTGGAAGGCCTCTTTTGTATGAAAATGACTTTAACGAAATTGAAAGCGAATTAGACTCAGAATTTAAGAAGAGTTTTTTGATGCTGGCTTTTAAATCATGTGGTGTGAGCTCAGAGGTCTCAATCAAAATATCAGCTCTGGTCCGAATAGGTTCCAGCAAAATTAATTCTTGTTCTATTCCTTCATGCGGTGAGTTTCCATTGGCAAGTGGATGCCGGCGACGCGTTTCAGAGTATCGCCTCAACAGAACTTCCATTGTACATGAGAGATATAA
>JAQWIK010000031.1 GCA_029248915.1 Paracoccaceae bacterium
TATGCAGTTCTAAATTTTTCCAAGCCAAAACTGATATTTACAACGCCATCTCATCAACAACCGTTGGGTATAACTATGTCACTTCAGAGAAGACTTACCCTATTAAAATATGCTCATGAAAATGCTTCTTGGGTAATTGAAGATGACTATGATAGCGAGTTTCGTTATCGAGGTCGGCCACTACCTGCGCTTGCAGCATTAGATAAAGTTGGTCGAGTTTTGTATGTTGGAACTTTTTCTAAGTCACTTTTCCCATCAGTTCGGATAGGTTATGTAGTGGTACCGGAAATTCTTGTGGATACATTTGCTAAGACACGTAATATCTTTGGGCAAACCTCGTCAGCGATAACAGAAGAAGCTCTTTCGAATTTTATGGATGATGGTGGCTTTGCAGAGCATATCAGAAAGATGCGTCGTTTATATCGTGAGAGGCGAGATATTCTACTAGACGCACTTAAAAATCATTGTTCTAATATTTTAGAACCTCAGCAAACAGACGCAGGAATGCACATAATTGCTGATATAAAAAATGGCATGAGTGATCGGCTGGCACATTTGGAACTACTCAATGCAGGTATAGATTCACTGCCGCTATCTATCTATTATGAGGGTTCTGTTCAGAGACAAGCTCTAGTTTTAGGTTTTTCTGGCGTCCAAAAAAAAGTTATTCCAAAGTTGGTCACTAAAATGGGTAGAGTTCTTGGTTCTTTGAATCCGAGTAATTAAGAAATATTCTGAAAGGTTGGTTAAATTTGGAATTAAAACAGAGCCTTGCCTTCGGTGTCATCTTCTTAATCATTGAACTTATACTATCTTTTTTTATTGCAAGTATCGTTAAATTACTTGAACCAAATATCCCTATATTTCAGATTCTTTTTTACAGATATTTGTTAAGTCTACCCTTACTTGTTATTTATGGGTTTTTTAAACATGGATCCAAAATACTTCAGGTAAACAACGTAAGGCTTTTGCTTCTCCGCATTATTTGTGGTTTTTTGGGCTTAGCGATGTGGTTTTTAGCTGTTGCAAAAATCGATATAAGTTTGGCTACAGTACTTTTTAATACTATGCCTCTGTTTATTACTATTTTATCCGCAATAATTGCACTAGAACGAGTAGGTTTGCGAAGGTCGATCGCTGTAATCACAGGGTTTTTTGGCGTAATTTTTATAGTTTTGCCAATAAATACATCTTTCGATTTTTGGGGTGTATTATACGCTATACTAGGAGCTATTTTTGCTGGGCTTATGTTTGTTTTTATTAGGATGCTTGGCAAAACAAATGCTTCTATACCAACAGCAATATGGTATAATTCCTTTGGGGTTGTAATTTCAGCTATTATTTTACTTCTAAGCGGACACAATTTAGACAACAGTTTCTCCCTTCTCATGCATAAAGATCTCCCTTGGGGTTATTTACTTGCTCTTGGTTTATTAGCTAGTTTTCAGCAATTCTGCTTGGCTGAAAGTCATAGATATGCCGACGCGTCAGCTTTGGCTCCGTTTCACTACCTTGCTATACCCATAGGTGTGGCGTTTGGAGTGATATTATTTAATGAAACAATTACTGCTAAATTTTTAGTTGGAGCTGTAATAATAATAGCATCGAATTATTACATACTTTTTCGAGAAAAAACACACTCCCAAAATTGAACTATTCGTTACTTTTGTTTTCTAAATTTGGTTTTTGGTACATAGCAGCTGACGCGGGCATTGGAACTTTTGAAATTATCTCAATTCCTCTAACTCTTTCGCGATAGATAGCATAAATTCCTCCAAAGAGAATTAAGGTCATGCCAATCCAAGATAGATTGGAGGGCCAGTCGCCGAATATTACAATTCCCCAAAAAATACTGAACGGAATGGCCACATACTCAAATGGTGCCAGTAATGAGGCTTCCACTGTTCGGTACGCATGAGAAGATGTTATTGACAGCATCAAAACCGAAAATGCACAGATAATTATAAAAATCATATCTTGAAATGTTGGGTTTATTGGTGCCCGAAGAAGAAAATCTATCGATAAATTTCCTGTTTTTTCCAATGGATTTAGCCAATTTACAAGAAGTAACGGTATGGCCGAGATAAGGTAGCAAAAATTTTGAATAGTCACGAGCGCATATAAATTACCCTCAGACTTTAAGCTACGCGTAAAAATTTGGAAGATAGCGTAACTTAATGCTGCGCCCAATGCTAAGAACATTTCTGGTCGAAAATTTTCCGTACCGGGGCGCATGATCAGAATTACACCAACCAAGGCCAATACGACCGAGCCAATACGGTGTATACCTATTTTTTCCTTAAGTATAATTGATGATAGTAAGGTGATAAGTAGCGGTGAAACGAAAAATATAGAAACAACCTCTGAAAGGGGTAAGCTACCCAATGAGATGAAGAAGAGATACATGGCAATTACCAAGCACATACCGCGGAGTGAAAAGAGTAGAATTACTCGTAGAGGTAATTTAATAACTTCACGAATACCTTCACCAAAAAAAGAAACGATTAAGAGGCATAGTATAGCCCTGATCGCAACAATCTCTGCGAGGGGAAAGCGGTCACTTAAAAGCTTTATTAGCGCGTCATTGAGCGGTATTATCGACATTCCCAAAGCTAATAAAAATACAACTACGGGCGTTTTATTAATATGTTTTTTAATTTTCAATTGAATATCTTTTTCAAACTTAAACAATACTGCAATTTAGACAAAGTTCCAAATTTAGCTTAATTGCTTTTCTGTTAGCGCCAAAGAATTTGTCGTAATTAACAATATTCTACTCGATTAAATATTAATTTATTGTGATTGATTATCTCGTCAATTGTCTTCTGGATAGTTTTTGGAAACCTGACCAACATATTTTTCAAGCAACTTATTTGTTGCTTCTGTTTCATCAACTAAAAAGTTGTTTTAAAGCATATGTAAAGTAACGTACAAATTGCGTATAATTTGGTAAAGTGGATCAAACTAAGTGAACAAAGCACCTTTTAAAGTCAAACTGTATCTGATCCTGAGTATTTTTTTAGATCCTTTCTATTTTATGTATCAAAAAATTGCTATTTTTAAAGATAAAGAGGAAAAGAACCGAAGTCCTGAAAGATGGGTGGATAAGAAAGCTAAAAGGCCGGCAGGTCATCTAATTTGGATACACTTGGCAAGTGTTGGTGAAGCGTTATCTAGCTTTCCTTTGATTGAGAAAATATTAGCTGATCTGCCAGAAATAAATATTTTGGTAACGTCGACGACTAGAACATCTGCCAAACTAATAAAAGGTTATCACGATGACCGTGTTATTCATCAAATGTCACCGTATGACACTTTACTTGTTTCAAAACGTTTTCTTGATCACTGGAAACCTGATTTGGCTTGCAGAGTTGAAAGTGAAATTTGGCCTCGTATTCTCATCGAAATCGAGAAAAGAAAGGTTCCAAGTTTTCTTTTTAATGCAAGATTTTCAAAAAAAACTATTAGGCGTATGAATAGCGATCCTAATTCTTCAAAGTATTTACTTTCACTTTTTGATCAAATCCACGTACCGGAAAAACAAACTGAACAGTTTCTTTTAAAACTCGGTATCAAACCGAATAGTGTTTTGATAACGGGCTCTTTAAAAGATAGTCGCGGTGGCTTGCCGTTTGATAGCCGTCTGGTGAAAGAGTTTAATCAAGTTAAATCCAAAAGGAATATTTGGCTGGCTGCTAGCACTCACAGTGGTGAGGATGAATTTGTTTTAAAAGCTCACAAGAAAATAGGTGGTATACTCATAGTTGTCCCTCGTCACACTGAAAGAGCAGAAGAAATAGTGGCTCTATGTTCTTCAATGGGACTTACGTGGCAGTTACGTTCCTGTATTCCGGACTTACAAAAAGATATTGATGTATATATTGCTGACACGATGGGAGAAATGGGTCTTTGGTATTCTCTTGTCAAAATAGCTTTTATTGGAGGGTCTTTAGTAGACAGAGGGGGGCATAATCCAGTAGAAGCGGCACAATTGGGAGTAGTCAGTTTGCATGGCCCCCACATTTATAATTCCAGTGCTAAATATGAAAAATTTAAATCAGAAGGCATTTCATATGAAATTTACGATGCTGAAGAAATAGTTGAACGTTTTAAGTCTCTGTCTGCTAAAGAATTGGAAGTTAAAGCTCAAAAGGCAAAAGATATCTCAAGAGTGAATATGGTAGCAGTTGAAGAGAGTGCCAAATCAATAAAAAAAGCACTGCTGGTATAACTATTCAAGCTTGGCTATAGATCATTTTTCCAACGTTTGTGGGTCCAAAGCCACTGATCGAGATTGTCTTTAACACGGGACTCTAGGCGGTCATTAAATTCTTGGGTCATCCTAATCGGGTCACTGTGCTCGATCGGATTCTCAAAATGTAAATCAAAATTTGATGTTCTTTGTTTTCTCACAACAAAAAATGGCATTAGAATAGCATTGTATTTAAGTGCCATTTTCGCGGCTGAGGTTGCAGTGAAAGCAGTTTTTCCAAAGAATTTTAATGGCTCGCCGTTAGACATATGTTGATCTATCAATAGTGCTATTAATTTCCCATCCCGTAAAAACCTCATCATTTCTGCCATACCATTTTTGCCCCTAGCAAATAGGGGAATACCAATAAGTGAAATGTTTTTTAAATAGGTAGTATTGAAATACGGATTGTTCATTGGTCGATATAAAGCACCAAGTTGATAGCCTTTGGAAATCAAATTTGCTCTAATAACGTCATAATTTCCAAAGTGACCAGAAATAAGTATGACAGGCTGAGAAACATTTTTCGCTTTTTCCAATAAAACCTTCCCTGGACCAGTTATATTCGCTTTTTGTCCAGCCAATTTAAATTCTTTGGGCGAAAGAAGTTCGAACATAGTCATCCCAATGTTATCAAGACACCTGTTAACAAGGTCCCTTTTTTTATTTTCAGGCAGGTTAGGCATAACTAGATCTAAGTTATTTTCTATTCGTTTTTTATTGCCCGTTAAGGGTGAAATAAAAAGCCTGAATATCAGACTACCCGCACGAATTCTAATTCTGTAGGGAAAAATCTTAAGAATACTGAGTACAAAATGGATTAATATTGCCTCTACAATATAGGAGAAATTTACAAAATATTTTTTTATATTTTCCATTCTCATTCTTTTAATTCGCTGTCATATACGCCCCAAATGCCACTTTTGGGGACCCAACCTTTGTAACCGTCGTCAGCAATGCGACACCAGTCTTTGTCGCATTTATCTAACGTGGCTATGTTGTGCTGTGGGACTTTAGCAATCACTTGCGCGTCACTTGAAGGCAACAACCTCATTTCTAAAAGTTCATTTTCTACTAAAACAAACCGATTTCCGGAAAGAAGAGTATAGTGCACCCATCCGCCTAATCCTTCAAAATCACGAACGCGTCGCCAGTTTTCATATTCACCATATATCTCTAAAGGCATATTTTTCTTTTTATAAATCCAGTCAATCTTATGTGATAGTGAAGGTCCTCTTCGTGCATTAGCCTCCTTAACTTTGAGGGAGACGTATCTTGGAATTGGTAAGTTTGTGACTTGTCCTTTTTGGATTTCTTTCGAAAACAGATGAATAGGAACAAATAAAATTGATCCTAGAAAAAACATTAAAATAATTTTTGGCAAAAAGATTTCTTTCAAGACAGACTTTTGGAATAAAACTCATTTGGTATACTGTGACACCTATCAAAGCATTTGAAAAGCAGGGGAAAGTATTTCCCGAAAGATCAGTTTCAAAAACTTTTTTTCGCAAGTGTTATTTCGACTGCATAAAACGATAATTTAGGTCAAATATCAATTTAACTTTCTGAGATATAGATAATGCTGACCTATATGCTTATTTTATTAAAAACTCTAGAAACTAGACAAAAAACTGGGCGCCATTTGCAGAAATTGTGGAGCCATTGATGAAGCCTGACTTTTCAGATGCAAGAAATAGCACACATCTTGCGATTTCCTCTGGCTCTCCTAAACGACCGGTAGGTATTTGCGAAATAGTTGCTTCAATAGCTTTTTCAGGCATGGCCATGACCATATCAGTCGCAATATATCCTGGGCATATGGCGTTGGCCGTTATACCTGTCCGTGCTCCTTCATGTGCAAGCGACTTTACCATACCCAAATCGCCAGCTTTTGTTGCAGCATAGTTCACCTGAGCGAATTGTCCCTTTTGCCCATTTATTGACGATATTACGATTACCCTGCCAAATTTATGTTCTCTCATTGAAGGCCACAAAGGGTGCACGGTATTGAAAACACCTGTGAGGTTGGTGTCAACTACTTGGTTCCATTGTTCGGGTGTCATTTTATGAAAAGGGGCATCCCTGGTGATGCCAGCATTGGCAACGACAGTATCTATCGAGCCGAGATCGGCTTGAACTTTTTCTAAACCCTCAGCACTTTCTTCATAGCTAGCAACATTCCATTTGTATGTGTTTATTCCATTTTCATTGGAGAATTTAGAAGCCGCTGCATCATTGCCAGCATAAGTTGCCGCTACGTTATAGCCGTCATTTTTTAATGCTGTTGATATGGCTGCTCCAATGCCGCGAGTTCCACCCGTTACTAATGCTACACGTTCCATAAACCACTCCTTGAATCACTAAGAAATAAACGTACCAAATTAATAACGTATACGCAATTATATTACTTCATAAATTTAATTAAGGTTTAACGCTCAAGGCACATTGCAACGCCCATACCGCCACCAATACAAAGCGTAGCGAGACCTCTTTTTACATCGCGTCTTTTCATTTCAAATAGTAACGTATTTAGAATTCGTGCACCTGAAGCACCAATCGGGTGACCAATGGCAATTGCGCCACCATTTACGTTCACTATTTCAGGATCCCATCCCATGTCCTTGTTGACTGCTAGAGCTTGGGCCGCAAATGCTTCATTGGACTCAACAAGTTCCAAATCTGCAACACTCCAACCGGCTTTATCCAGAGCCTTCCTCTATGCATTGACAGGTCCCACACCCATGATTGCGGGGTCTAAAGCAGCCGTTGCATATGATTTTATCATTGCAAGAGGCTCAATACCTCTTCTATCAGATTGTTCTTTTGACATGACAAGAACGCCCGCCGCTCCATCATTTATTCCCGATGCGTTTGCGGCAGTTACGGTTCCATCTTTGGTAAAGGCTGGTTTAAGCTTTTGCATGCCCTCCATGGTTGCCCCGTGTCTGATATATTCATCGTTCTCGACCGTAATATCACCCTTACGATTTTTTACGACAAAAGGTATGATTTCATCCTTAAACTTGCCTAAATTTTGCGCATTTTCAGCTTTGTTTTGGGAAGCCACTGCGAACGCATCCTGCATTTCTCGATTAATTTGCCATTTTTCTGCAACGTTCTCTGCAGTTTGGCCCATATGATAACCATTGAAAGCATCCCAGAGACCATCTTTGATCATACTATCAATATACTTTACATCACCCATTTTTTGACCAGAACGCAGGTGTGCTACGTGTGGAGATAATGTCATATTTTCCTGACCACCAGCCGCAACAATGTCTGCATCTCCAAGCATGACGTGCTGCGCTTCTAATGCTACTGCCCGAAGGCCTGACCCGCAAACTTGATTAATTCCCCACGCAGCACTTTCAAGTGCTAACCCTGCATTAATATGAGCTTGCCTGGCTGGATTTTGGCCTTGCCCACCAGAAAGAACTTGTCCGAGAATAGTTTCTGAAATTTCTTCTTTTTCTATACCTGCTCGTTCAACTAATGCGGAAAGCACAGCGGAGCCTAGATCGTGCGCTGGAATTTTAGCGAACGACCCACCAAAACTACCAACGGCAGTTCTGGCCGCAGAAGCAATTACGATATCGGTCATTAGTCGAATCCTTAATGGTTATTATTAAATTCACAGGCTTTTAAATGTTTTACCGCGTCGCAGCAACCTCATCTTTACAAACAAATTAAATCAAGCTGAAATTAGCGACTTAATGAAAATATCTATTCAAAAAAATTTAAAATTTTATAAGTTTTTCCAAAAAATTAAGCGTTGACTCTAAAATCTAAAAGATTATACCGCCCCAATATTGGTGTTGGTGGCCTCCGCAAGGAGATTCCTGTCGTGCTAAGATTTAATTGTCTTACAGCAAAAGGACAACGCCCTTCGTAACGGCCTAAGGCCATTGAAAGAGGAAGGAGATCAGCAGATGACAAAGAGAACTGCTGCCAAATACAAGATAGACCGCCGTATGGGAGAGAATATATGGGGTCGACCAAAGTCACCTGTAAATCGCAGAGAATATGGCCCAGGGCAGCATGGTCAAAGAAGAAAAACTAAACTGTCAGATTTTGGATTACAACTTCGTGCAAAACAGAAACTTAAAGGCTACTACGGAGACCTGACCGAGAAACAGTTTCGACGAATATATTCTGAGGCTGAACGTGTTAAAGGTGATACTGGCGAAAATTTAATTGGTTTATTAGAAAAGCGTTTAGATGCTGTAGTTTATAGGGCTAAATTTGTCGCTACAATGTTTGCAGCTCGTCAATTTGTGAACCACGGTCATATTTTAGTAAATGGAAAGCGAGTCAATATCCCTTCCTACCGCGTAAAAGAGGGTGATGTAGTTGAAGTTAGAGAAAAGTCTAAACAGATTGCAGTTTTGCTAGAAGCTACCCAATTACCAGAAAGAGACGTGCCTGAATATATAGAAGCTGATCATTCAAAAATGTTGGCCAAATTTACCAGAACACCTAATTTAGGCGATGTTCCTTATCCGGTAATTATGGAGCCGAACCTCGTCATCGAGTATTATGCCCAAAACTAAATAGAATTAAATTCGAACAAAAGGGCTGCTACGGGGTGCCGGAGCAGCCTTTTTTTTTCTGGAAAGAAATTTAAAGGGCTTATACAAAGATATATATTCTTGGAGATTTTGTATGATGAACATAAAACCTCAACCAGGCGTCATGAAAATAGATCTGTATGAGGGAGGCGCATCTCAATTACAGGGACACGATGAAGTCTTTAAGTTATCTTCTAATGAAAACCCTTTTGGTCCTAGTCCTAGGGCGGTCGAGGCATATTCACGGTCTGGCATTGCTCTTCATAGATATCCATCGACATCTCATGATCAGTTGCGACTGGCGATATCTACAAATTTGGATTTACCGTCAGAAAATATCGTTTGTGGTGTTGGAAGCGACGAGATTATCTCACTATTATGTCAAACATTTTCTGGCCAGGGTGATGAAGTCATTTACACAGAGCATGGTTTTGCTATGTATAAAATATCAGCACTCGCTGCTGGCGCCACTCCAGTTATCGTTGAGGAAGAAAATCGTACTACGGATGTTAATAACATCCTTAAAAGGTGTAGTGAAAAAACAAAATTAATTTTTATTGCAAATCCAAATAACCCAACTGGGACAATGATAAATTTAAATCAACTTCAAGAGCTTACGAATAAGATGCCAAAGCAGGCGTTACTTGTTTTAGACGGAGCCTACGCTGAATACGTAGATAATTATGATGGTGGCGTCCAATTAGTGAAAAAGACAAACAATGTAATTATGATACGAACTTTCTCAAAGATTTATGGCTTGGGTGGCATGCGGGTAGGTTGGGGTTTTGGTCCCAAACCAATAATAGAAGCACTTCAGAGAGTACGTGGTCCTTTTAACTTGTCTGCACCCGCACTGGCCGTTGCAGAAGCTGCAGTTAACGACCAAGATTATGTTAAAAAGTGTAAAGAAGAAAATAATACTACTCGAGCATGGTTGATTAACGGCTTGCGAAAATTAGGCTTGGCTTGTGATAACTCCTTTACAAATTTCGTTTTGCCGCGTTTTGAAAATCGGTCACAAGCAGAACTTTGTGACAAATATCTCCAGTCTAAAGGCTTTCTTGTGCGAAGAGTGGATGGATATAATTTGCCTGAGTTTTTACGAATAACAGTTGGGGACCGGAGTACTTGTGAAAGATTATTAGGTGTAATTGAAGAATTTTTAGTGAGGCAAAAATGAACCAAGTTTATGATCGTGTTGCCTTGATTGGTTTGGGTTTAATAGCATCGTCGATTTTTTGGGCGTCAAAAAGAAA
>JAQWIK010000032.1 GCA_029248915.1 Paracoccaceae bacterium
CCTTTTTGACGGACGCTTCTTTAACATCGCTGTCTATTCTAATTTTTAGGAACGCTTTACGCCAATGAGATTTTACTGAAGCTTGGTCAGACTTCCAAATAGTATTGTCCGTTAAATTGGAGAGCTTCTATGTGAGTATTGCTCGCATGAAAATTGATTCAATTTACGAAACTTTACATCTAAGTGATTTTTAGAAAGGATAAACTGATGGAGGACTAAATTATGATCGCAAGAATAATTATGAGTGAGCATCCCGATGAAAAAGACCTAAAACTTTTTGCCTCCGATCACAAAGATGCCGTGAAAGGTGGATTTCTTGCCAATACTAAATTTAGCATTTCCGTTCAAACCAGTCCTACTTCATTATTAGTTATTTCAGGATATGAAAATCAAAATTCTGCAGATTCCAACCTTGAAGCACGCCAAAATTGGTTTGATGAAAGGAAGGGTAAATATATAGATACATTCTATTATGAAGGCGAGATTAAAACTATGATGAAAGGCGGTGGAAAGCATTTGTTAGATGGACAGGTTGAATTGAGTTCAAATTTAGAAGCTTCCCAGTCAGACTTGATAGCAGGTGAAGTGAGCGACTTACGGAAAGAAGTAAGTGAACTAAAAGAAATGATAAAATTATTGATACAAAATGAATGAGATGAAAAAGTGAACCCCCAGAAACGAACAGTATATTTAATGCTATTTATAATTATTTTATTTCATGCTGTGGTGATACCCGTGTGGATGTGGAGTGTAGGGCTGTGAGCGATACCAAACTTAGAAGCATTTCCAAAACTATTTCGTGGAGGTTAACTGGTACTCTATGCACGTTTATGGTGAGCTGGCTTATACTTGGTGATTTAACGACAAGTGGAACGATTGCTATAATTCAGCTTACGTTTGACACTGGTGTATTTTATATCCATGAACGCATTGGAATTTTATTAAATGGGGCAAATTGTACGGATAAAATTAAGCATCGCATTTGCAGGCTTGCGATTTTGTCCAAAGAAGCCAAAACTACAATTTAAATATAAGCCATGCCTTTTTATTCACGAATTTTAACTAGGACTACAATGATACTGATGCATTTTCATATTATCAATTACAAAAAAGCTGAATTGATCATGGGTTAAAATTAGCGCCTGCTGCTGACTTAAATTCAGTAATATTTTCCTAAGCGTCTTTGAAACCATTTCGTGGCAGAACAGTAAAATATCTTCTGATTTGTCAATATCGTCCAGAAAGGCAATTAGACGACCCTCCAAATGTGCCAAGCTTTCTCCCTCTGGTGGCTGAAAGTTCCAGCTGTCTTTTTCTTTCTTTTTTAACATTCCCGGAAAACGTAGCTCAATCTCTTCCGTATTGAGACCCTCCCAAGCACCAATGCCATGCTCTTTGAGCCTATCATCATAAGTAATTTCTGTTACATGCCGAGCATCAGCCAAAGCAATTTTTGCTGTACTTCTAACTCGACCAAGTGGGCTACAAATCACCTTAAACTTTTTTTCTCGGCAGAAAGTTTTAAGGCCAAATTGTAAAGCTCTAGCTTGGGTTTTACCTAGCTCTGTTAATTCTGAATCCAACCAACCCTGCAAACGCCCTTCAAGGTTCCATTCTGTTTGACCGTGCCGACAAATTAATATCACAGTTATTCTCCTTTTTGGACGGTGAGCCAGAACCAGGATGAAAATAGAAACAATAGATATTTAGTTATCATTATTAAGTCCATTAATTCTTGATACTCGCTAATACCATTCTTACAAATTCAGGCATTTGTTCTTTCTCGATCCATCGAGCAACAATTACAAGTTCATTTTCAGGATCTATATAGATAATTTGAGTACCAACTCCCATTGCATAAAACGCTGAACTAGGTGTCCCTGGAAACATACCGTTTTTCGCATCATTTAACCACCATAGATACCCATAAACTGGTGAGAGAGGGCAGGGAGTAAGGCATGCATCTACCCATTTTTCTGGAATTATTTCACGACCATTCCACCAACCTTTATTAAGCATTAATTGGCCTACTCGAGCATGATCCAAGCTACTAATCCAAAGGCCACCTCCCCAGTGGGCTCCACCGGATACTGATTGTATTCTCTCTCCTTTAATGTCCAGCCAAGAATTGTCGTAACCGTGCCACTCCCAGGTTTCAGTTGCTCCGATTGGATCCATAATTCGTTCTTTTAATATTTGAGGAAGTGGTCGGTCAAAAGCAAGCATTAGAGCTAGGGATAAACGATTGACGCGAACATCATTATACTCCCAATAGGTGCCCGGTGGCTGCAATTTACGTTTGCTTCCCCGTTTGTCTGCGTGGAGAGAATTGCCTGTTACATCGCGATAATGATCAATCCAATCTGGTTTTTCCCAAAGTGTTCCCTCCCACTCACTTGTGAGCTGTAACATGTGGGCCCAAGTGATATCTTTATTTTGTTCAGATTCAAAACCACCATCTTTTACTATATTCCTTATCGGAGCATGAATGTCAGGAATGATGCCATCAGCGACTGCAATCCCCATACATAAAGAAATATAGCTTTTGCTGATACTAAAAGTCATATCAACAAATTCAACATCGCCCCAAGTTTTTAAAAGTTGACCTTGTCTGAGAATTAATCCAGACCCGGCCTTTCTATTTTTCACGGGCCCTATAGTTTTGCCGATAGGCCAAGGTTCTTCGAAGTGGCCACGTTCCAAAGCGGCTCCAATATTACGGTCCATTATGGATTCATTTTTTATCGCAAAATCTATTGCTTGTGAGAGTAACTTTCCATCCACTCCTGCTTTTTCTGGATCAGTTAAATTAAAGTTTTGCATCTCAAAATTCCTTGTTTGTCGAAATTAGGATCATGGAAGTATAAGCTAAAATTTTCTTAATTAAACTTTTTTAAACAAAAGTTACTAGCACTATTACAAAGCCTTCCTCGTTAGACATCTGAACCAATCATTGCCTTTCTGCATCAAAAACCAAAGAACTTTTTCAGATGAACACCGTTCTAAAGCTTGGTTAATTTAATGGAAATTCTTAATTCTATTTCTTTCAAGGGAAAGCGGTTATTTTCACCTATGTACATTTGTATTCATTTAAAATAGTGACACAACACGGTGTGGCGCAAGATGGTGCTACGATTATAAGTGTCGAGTTCCATAGGGAACATGAACCCTAGAACAGAAATTGAGAAACTATTGAAAAATTTCCTAAACATCGCGCTAAAAAAGCGTGGATACGATGTTTTAACACCCGTACAGCAAGAAGTTTCAAAGCCAGAATTAGAAACCTCGGATTTATTGGTTTCTGCTCAAACTGGGTCAGGTAAGACAGTTGGTTTTGGGATCGCAATTGCTCCAAACCTTTTGACCGATAAAGAAATATTTGAACGTGCTTCAAGTCCGCTTGGCCTGATAATCGCTCCAACGCGCGAGTTGGCGATGCAGGTTAAACGAGAACTTCAGTGGTTGTATGCAGAAACTGGAGCCGTAATGGCTTCCTGCGTTGGTGGTATGGATATGCGCGACGAACGTCGAGCACTGGAACGTGGTGCCCACATCGTTGTTGCAACGCCAGGTCGTCTTCGGGATCATATCATGCGTGGTACAATTGATTTGTCTCAAATCTGTGCTGTAGTTCTTGATGAAGCAGACGAAATGCTTGATCTGGGGTTTGCTGAAGATCTTAAAATGATTTTAGACACGACCCCTGAAAACCGCCGTACCTTAATGTTTTCGGCAACTGTTCCCAAAGGAATAACAAACCTTGCAAAACAGTATCAGCGTAGTGCAATTCGTATAAAGACGTTAGCTGAGAAATCACAACACACAGATATTGAGTATCAGGCAATCAAGGTTGGTAAATATGATGGTGAAAACGCGATTATTAACGTACTACGTTTTCACGAAGCGCCAAGTGCGCTTGTGTTTGCAAATACTCGAGCAACAGTTGGACGTCTGACCACCCGCCTTTCAAATCGTGGGTTTTCAGTAGTATGCTTATCGGGTGAGTTGTCACAAGCGGAGCGGTCCCATGCGCTTCAAGCAATGCGTGACGGACGCGCTCGCATTTGTGTGGCGACAGATGTTGCCGCTCGAGGCATTGATCTTCCTAAATTGGATCTTGTGATACATGCAGAATTACCCTCCAACCATGAAAGACTTCTGCATCGCTCTGGTAGAACTGGCCGCGCAGGCCGCAAAGGGACGTCTGTTCTGATAGTATCGCCTAATGTGTTGCGTAAGGCAGAACGCGTATTGAAATTGGCAAAGCTCACCGCAACGTGGGGGGTTGCACCTACTGCGGATGAGGTTCTTGTAAAGGATCACGAACGTATTTTAAAAGATGAAGTGTGGAAGCGTGACGTAAATCCAGCGCATGCGCAAATGATACCAAAGTTACTGGAACTTTACGGTGCTGAACGCGTTGCAGCGGCCTTTTTAGAAACCTATACAGAAAAACTTTCTGCGCCTGAAGACGTCGTTGAATTCCAAGAGGATTCCAGGCGTAAGCCAAAGAAGTCTCATGAAGATTTTGGTAAAAGTGTTTGGTTGCGGATGGGGCAAGGACAGCGAGATGGTCTTTCACCCGGCCAGGTCGTTCCAATGCTCTGTAAGTCAGGTGGTATAACAAACAAGGATATTGGTGCAATTAGAATACAGGGTGATCACACATTTATTGAATTAGGTGAATTGTGTGTAAAGGGATTTTTCAAATCTATTGGTCCTGATGGGACTATCGAAGGCTCAAAAATAATTCAATTAACTGAAGCGCCGAATATTCCACCAGCGACTAAAGCGCGAAATAATGAGCGCCCTCGTCGCCGGTCATCAGATGAAGGCCCTAAGAAGAAAACAAGTTTTAAACCAAATGAGAGTAAAAAGAGCAGGTCCCAAGAAGATCGAGAAAAGTCAGGACGCCGTGAAAAATCAACGTTTCGACCGCATAAAAAAAACCAACAAAAAATTATGAAAGACGTGGGAGAGGGCGCTGTTTCAACTTCTAAGAAAAAAGATGGAAAATCAATAGGTGCCGACACACCTAAACCAGTTGAAAAAGCAAAATCGAAACTGCGCAAAGGTGCTAGCGATCCAAGTATTCCAATGCGAGCTCCCAAAGTTGGGAAACAAAATAGTAAGAAAAATAAAGCACGTCGTGCTCAGGCATTAATTAAAGCTACGGGTAAAGATAGCTCTCCACCCAGAAGACGTTAAATGGCAAGCTAAATAAATTGGATTAAGACCTACTAATTGCCCCTTTGGCTCCTGCGAATAATTTGTAAAATTAATGCTATTTGATATGAATTAACTTAAGGCAGTTGGCTTGCCCATCCACAATTAAACATTTCGTGATTGATCAATAACAAATAATTTACGCATATGTTTATGGATGATCCATTCACCTTTCCAACCTTGGGGTAATACCAAAAGGTCGCCAGCTTTTATTTCACGTGAATTCATTCCATCTACATTAGTCACAGAGGCGCTGCCTGTAATGATATGACAATACTCTCCAGCAGTTGAACGATCAGCTGTGAACCTCCCTGGTTGGCATTCCCAGATACCAAGTTTGCAATGACCATCTGCGGAAGTCCAAAGTAAAAAAGAAGCCTCTTGTTGGCCTGCGGTCAAGGACGTTGGTTTATCCTTGAAGGTAGTTAATG
>JAQWIK010000033.1 GCA_029248915.1 Paracoccaceae bacterium
CGCAAGATGATTTTCTTTCTGTACAAGTTCAGCGTAGTAAATTGTTATTATGGGATAAAAACGACAAAGCTAATAGAAAGCAGGGTGCAAAGATTATTTCTGTTAATGGTAATGATATTAGTTTTGGTAAGCCTGTAGAAATAGAGAATGCAAGAATTGCTTTAACCCAAAAAGGGACCCTTAACGTTGTTCCTGAAAAAGGTTGGCAAATGGAGCCTATTTGGCTACCTGCTCCTGAGGGCGTGTGGAAGAGACTAGTACAAATTGTAAGTGAAGGATATAAAAACTACTCACTTATGGAGCATCTGGGATTTTCTCTATTTAGGGTTGTTATTGGATTTTTATTGGGAGCGCTTGTGGGCGTTCCACTTGGTTATGCAATGGGACTTAATAACTGGTTTCGTGGATGGTTTGATCCAATAGTTGAGTTTATGCGGCCAGTGCCACCATTAGCTCTTATTCCCTTAATTATTATTTGGATGGGAATAGGAGAGGATGCAAAAATTGTTTTATTATTTTTGGCTGCTCTCTGGATAATGGCAATAGCCGCTAGATCTGGCGTGTCAGGGGTAAACCTTTCCAAGGTTCACGCCGCATATTCACTCGGGGCTAATAAATGGCAAGTTATGCGTTTTGTAATTCTTCCTAACAGCCTACCTGAAATTTTTACTGGTGCACGCGTAGCTATGGGAGTGTGCTGGGGTACTGTTGTAGCAGCAGAATTGGTTGCCGCAGAAAAAGGTGTGGGTATGATGATTATGACAGCCTCTAAATTTCAGCAGACTGATATTGTTATTTTGGGAATAGTTTTGATAGGAATAGTAGGGTTTGGTATTGATTTGCTAGTAAGATGGTTGGAACGGGTCCTAGTGCCATGGAAAGGCAAAGGTTAAATTTTGAGTATACATTCGCCAAAAGAAAAATTTATCTGAATTTATTGTTCTTTGGGAACCCTCGAGGAGCCCATTTTCCTGCGCTTGCCCGTTTAGATACCCATTCGTCCAACTCAGTTACGGTTCGAGTTCGTCCTGCGGGGTCTAGCCAGGTCAAACCACTCTCAAAGGAAAAAGTCGTTACATCTGAAAGTCCACCATCTTTATATTTTTGCAGTCTAACGCCCTTTCCTCGTTGCATTTCGGGAAGCTCTTCAAGAGGAAAGATTAATACTTTTTTATTTTCTCCTACAGTTGCCACATAATCGCCAACAACTATTTTGCTGACCGCGGCCTTTACAGTTCCTTTTACATTTAAAATCTGTTTTCCATTTCTAGTTTGCGCTAGAACTTCATCCATAGGCACCACAAATCCATCGCCAGCAGTGGATGCGACAATTAATTTGCTCTCTGGATTGAATATATAAATGTTGATGATTTCACTGTCATTTGGAAGGTCAACCATTAATCGTAGTGGTTCTCCGGTTCCTCGTCCACCTGGTAAATTTGATGCAGAAATTGTGTAAAAACGGCCATTACTGCCAAAGACAAGTAATCGATCAGTTGTCTCTGCATGGAAAATTATATTTGGTCCGTCACCGTCTTTAAACTTAAGTTCTCTTTCCAGGTCGATATGCCCAGTCATCGATCTTACCCATCCCATTTTACTGCAAACTACAGTAATAGGTTCTTTTTCAATGAAAGCTTCGATTGGTACTTCTTCTATTTCGATATACTCATTAATTTTCGACTTTCTTTTGCTACCAAAGTATTCTTTCCCGAACTTTTTCTTCGTTTCTTTAATTTGCTCAGCCACGCGGTTCCACTGTTGAGTTTCATCAGCTAAGAGATCTTCTAGCTCGACCCTTTCTTGCATAAGACCATCACGTTCGCGCCTCAGTACCATTTCCTCAAGTCGTCTCAATGAGCGGAGCCTTATATTTAAGATGGCTTCAACTTGGATCTCAGTGAGCTCACCTTCCAAACTTTTTGGGGAAATATAGTCATTCTCGTCATTTGCGCGATTATGATCTAAACTCCAGTCCTCAGCCATAAGGGCTATCTTGGGATCTTCATCATATCGTATAATATCAATCACGCGATCAAGGTTAAGGAATGCGATTATAAGACCTTCAAGCACCTCAAGGCGTTTATCAATTTTTTCCAGCCTATGATTGGCTCGTCTGATTAAGACTTCTCGGCGATGATCTAAAAATGCTTTTAGCACTTCTTTTAAACTGCAAACTTTAGGAGTTACCCCGTCAATTAACACATTCATATTTAAAGAAAAGCGTATCTCCAAATCTGAATTCTTAAATAGCAGTCCCATCAAAATCTCAGGATCTATATTTTTTGATTTTGGCTCTAAAACTAATCTTACATCATCGGCGCTTTCATCTCTTACATCTGACAAAATGGGAATCTTTTTGGTTTGTATCAATTCCGCCAATTTTTCGATTAATTTTGACTTTTGAACTTGGTATGGGATCTCTTTAACTATAATTTGCCATTGCCCTCTATCGAGATGCTCAACCTCCCAGCTAGCTCTCAACCTGAAAGAACCTCGTCCCGTTTTGTAAGTTTCAGTTATAGAATCCGAGTTTTCTACTATAACGCCGCCTGTAGGGAAATCAGGTCCAGGAACAAAATTAAGCAAAGTTTCGTCACGCGCATCTGGTTTTTTAATCAGATGTAAACAAGCATCGCAGAGCTCTCCGATGTTATGTGGTGGGATATTAGTTGCCATTCCTACTGCAATCCCACTCGACCCATTTGCAAGTAAGTTGGGGAATGAGGCTGGAAGTACTATTGGCTCGCTTAATGTCCCGTCATAGTTCTCTCTGAAATCAACAGCGTTTTCGTCCAAACCTTCCAACAAGGCTTCAGCTACCAACGTCATGCGTGCCTCAGTATAACGGCTTGCGGCGGGGTTATCCCCATCAATATTTCCAAAGTTGCCTTGGCCGTCAACAAGCGGATATCTGACGTTGAAGTCCTGTGCTAACCTCGCCATAGCATCATAGATCGCTGCATCGCCATGTGGGTGGTAATTCCCCATAACATCGCCTGAAATCTTTGCAGATTTACGAAAACTACCATTCGAAGCTAACTTTAGTTCACGCATGGCGTACAGAATTCTTCTGTGTACGGGTTTAAGCCCATCGCGAGCGTCGGGTAGGGCTCTATGCATGATCGTTGATAGAGCGTAAGTCAAATAGCGGTCCCCAATTGCCCGCCTCAATGGCTCTGTTAAGATTTCGCCGATCTTGTGGTCACTATCTGTTTCACTCATAGATGTTGTGATATATTGTGAAATTGGTGAGGTAAAGAAAACTATTTAAAAATTCAGGTTTTATTTGGTATATTTTTAACTTTATAGGTTTCTTTAATTTTAGTATCAATTTTCATTTTAAATAAGTTTTTTTGACAGCATTAATTTGATCGAATTGGGAGATTAAAAGATTTGAAGAGTATTTTAATAACAGGCTGTTCTTCAGGAATAGGCTATGATGCGGCCTTTGGGTTAAAAGAAGCTGGCTGGAGGGTGTTTGCTAGCTGTCGTTCCGAGAGAGATTGTGATCGTCTTTTAAAAATGGGCCTTGAGACTGTACAGTTGGATTACGCAAGCGAAAGCTCCATTGAAACTGCTGTTCATGAAGTTTTAGAAAAAACTAATGGAAAGTTAGATGCACTTTTTAATAATGGAGCATTTGCATCTCCTGGGGCAGTTGAAGATCTTCCAACTTAAGCATTAAGACAGATATTTGAAACGAATTTCTTTGGCTACCATGAATTAACCAGAAGAGTTATCCCTGTGATGAGAAAACAAGGTTATGGTCGTATTGTGAACTGTTCTTCAGTACTGGGGTTCGTCACTTTGCCTTGGCGGGGTGCTTATAATGCGTCTAAATTTGCTTTAGAGGGATTAACGCACACCCTGAGGATAGAAATGCGTGACTCACCAATAAAAATAATTCTGATTGAGCCGGGCCCTATAACCTCAGATATCCGTAAAAATGCCATACCGCATTTTGAAAAGTGGATTGATTGGGAAAAATCAGCGCTTTCCGAGAAATATAGAAAAATGTTCATTCCCAGGTTGTATAAAGAGGGTAAAAAAGACAGATTTGAATTGCCCGCCAGCGCAGTTACAAAAAAACTTATGCATGCGTTGGAAGCAAAATCGCCTAGGACCTCTTACTATGTAACTACTTCTACGTATTTAGCTGCATTTTTGAAGGGGGTCCTACCAACAAAATTTATGGATAGGATACTTGCAAAAGTATAATTTGGATTAACTGTAAGTAACGCTTATCGATTAAAAAACTGCGCCAAGAAATTTGTTGGTGTGTTAACATTAGGAATGAAAATGGCGTCTGACCCTTTATTTGTGCTAGTGATCCTTTCTATGGCTATCGTTGCAATTGTCCTTTTGACGGGGATTGGTGGCTTTGGGCGAGGTGGTGAGTTTAATAAAAAATACGCAAACAAAATAATGCGTCTCCGAATAGTAGCACAATTCTTTGCTGTTATCTTAATATTGGCATTTGTTTATTTTAGTGAATCTGGAAGTTGATATGGTAATTTTGAATAAGATTTATACAAAGACTGGCGACAGTGGTGAAACGGCGCTGGGGAACGGAGCAAGAGTAGCCAAGTTCTCTTTGAGAGTAGAAGCCTATGGCACAGTAGATGAACTTAATTCTCAAGTGGGAGTTTCGCGCCTTTATTCTAGTGGAGAGATGGATAAAGGCCTCATGAGCATTCAGAACGATCTTTTTGACCTAGGTGCTGACTTATGTCGGCCTAATTTTGAAAAAGACAAAGATGAAGAATATCCTCCCTTGCGAATTATTTCTGGTCAAGTCAGCAGGCTGGAAAATGAGATTGATCAAATGAACGAAAAGTTGGAGCCTTTGAAAAGCTTCATCCTACCTGGAGGTTCAACCCTAGCTGCTCAGTTGCATATTTGTAGAACTGTAGCACGACGAGCAGAAAGATTAAGTTTTGAGCTTGCCACTATGGAAGAAATAAACCCGAGCTCCATTAAGTTTTTAAATAGGCTCTCTGACTGGTTTTTTGTGGCTGCGAGGTTGTCAAATAACAATGGTTTAGATGATGTTCTTTGGGTCCCTGGAGCAAATAGATAAACTTTTTTAGTTGAAAATTAAAGTACGCGGCGTTGAATTATCTTGGTGTGACGATTTTGACCTGTTTAATACTATAACAAAATTATAAATCTGAATAAACTTTGAGTACGAGTCGTTACAGCGGCCATAAATATAGGAGTAACCGATTATGAAAGTCTTGGTACCCGTTAAGCGTGTCATCGACTACAACGTTAAAGTTCGTGTCAAAGCCGATGGAAGCGGCGTTGATCTTGCGAATGTCAAAATGTCGATGAACCCATTTGATGAGATTGCGGTTGAGGAAGCAATCAGACTGAAAGAGGCGGGTAAAGTCGATGAGGTGATCGTCGTATCTATTGGCGTTGAAAAGTGTCAAGAAACGCTTCGAACAGGATTAGCTATGGGTGCTGACAGAGCTATTTTAGTGAAAGCCTCTGATGATGTTCACAACGACGTAGAACCACTAACTGTTGCTAAGATACTTAAAGCCGTAGTAGAGCAAGAAAATCCAGGGTTAGTAATATGTGGCAAGCAGGCTATAGACAACGATCTGAATGCTACCGGTCAAATGCTATCGGCTTTAATGGGTTGGTCGCAAGCAACTTTCGCATCTGATTTAAATGTTGAAAGTGATGCCGCAATAGTAACTCGAGAAGTAGATGGTGGCCTGCAAACGGTCAAGGTGCAAATGCCTGCTGTAATAACCGTTGATCTACGATTAAACGAACCAAGGTACGCTTCATTACCGAATATCATGAAAGCAAAAAAGAAACCGTTAGACATTAAAACTGCAGAAGATTATGGCGTCGATACGAGCCCGCGTTTAGCAGTCGTAAAAACTGGTGAACCTGAGGCTAGAGCTGCTGGAATTAAGGTTGAATCAATTGATGAATTAGTTGGTAAATTAAAAGAGGTAGGGGCGGTATAATGGCTGTTTTATTATTAGCAGAAATGACTGGGAGTGAATTATCTTTCGATGCAACTGCAAAGGCTGTCACAGCAGCAAAATCATTAGGGGACGTCACGGTTCTATGTGCTTCATCTGGCTGCGATGAAGCAGCTTCTGAAGCCTCAAAAATCGAGGGTGTTTCTAAAGTGCTGTGTGCAGATGATAATGCTTACGGAAATGGTTTAGCAGAACCGATAGCGGATCTTGTGGTTGCTTTGTCACCAGACTTTGAGCATATAGTTGCCGCCGCGACTAATTCAGCAAAGAACATACTTCCCCGTGTTGCTGCACTTCTCGATGTTATGGTTATCACAGACTCAACAAATGTTGTTGATACCAATACGTTCGAACGTCCGATTTATGCGGGAAATGCCATCCAAACTGTGAAATCTTCTGACGGTATTAAAGTTGTTTCTTTTCGAACTGCAAATTTTGAAGCTGCAGGGGCCGGAGGATCTGCATCAGTCGAGAAAGTCGCCTCAGCTGCAAACCCAGGACTATCTGCATGGATAGAAGATAAAGTCCAAGCATCTGATCGCCCTGAATTGACATCTGCTGGTATAGTCGTTTCAGGAGGGCGTGGTGTTGGTTCTGAAGATGATTTTGCAATGATTGAAAAATTAGCAGACAAGCTTGGAGCGGCCGTTGGTGCTTCGCGTGCAGCCGTTGATAGTGGATATGCACCAAATGATTGGCAGGTTGGACAAACTGGAAAAGTTGTTGCCCCAGACCTTTATCTTGCCGTGGGTATATCGGGAGCAATCCAACATTTGGCTGGTATGAAAGACTCCAAAATAATTGTTGCAATCAACAAAGATGAAGAGGCTCCAATTTTCCAGGTCGCTGACTTTGGTTTGGTGGCTGACTTATTTGAAGCCGTTCCAGAACTTACGGAAAAGTTATCAGATTAAAAACTAGACCAGCCGTCTACACAAACGTCGATAATAATAAATTTAATTGTTTCTTTTGACGAGCATAAAAAATGGAAATAAAAGCACCAAAAAGTGGTCCATTTATTATTCATGCCACCTGTGTGGACATCAAAGGATCAGGGGTTTTAATTGTTGGGCGCTCGGGTGCAGGAAAGTCAAGTTTAGCTGTTGGTTTGCTAGCCTTGGGGTCATCCTTGGTAGCAGACGACCAATGCGAATTAATAGTAAAAAATAAGGGATTTAGTATTTCTAAGCCCACTTCTTTGCCAAATAGTATTGAAATAAGAGGCATTGGATTGGTATCGGTTCCTATGATTGCTGAAACTAGTCTTGATTGGGTCATCAATATGGAAGAAGTTGAAAGAGAACGTATGCCAAATTTAAAATTTACAGAAATTAGTGGTTATAGAATCCCCACAATTTTTGGTAAAAACGTGGACGATTTAGCTTCTCGCATATATGTCTTAGCTAGTAACGCATTATCTTGAATTTTATATGTGGGTAAATTGGCGCCATCTAGAGAAAATGAAAAGACAAGTTTGATACTGGTTTCAGGCCCGGCAGGAGCCGGTCGTACGACTGCTATCCGATCATTAGAAGACTTAGGATTTGAGGCTATTGATAACCTCCCACTTGATTTAGTTAAGTCTGTTTTAAAGCCTAAAAAGTTAAATGCGAAAATTGCGATAGGACTTGATACACGAGGCCGCGATTTTTCGGTTAATGGCCTGCTGGGTTTGTTAACGTCTCTTTCAAGTTTAGATCATGTTGAATTTGAATTGTTATATCTCTCATGTACAATGGAAGTTCTGTTGAGGCGATACTCTGAAACGCGTCGCCGGCATCCACTTGCCAATGGAAACTCACCGCATGAAGGAATAGAACAAGAATTAATTTTGCTGGAACCTATTCGGACCAGAGCT
>JAQWIK010000034.1 GCA_029248915.1 Paracoccaceae bacterium
TATCAGAAGCATTTGAAAGGTTTTTTTTGAATCGAAACCCTAATGAATGGGTAGATATAGATATCCGCGAAGTTTATTTGGAAACAAGAAAAAGAATTTTTAAAAAATGCAAAAGACGTATTTTACATGCAAACTTAGGTGAAAGTTATATGGTTCATAGGCTTTGCCTTCACGGGATAAGCCCTTGGGATTTTAAAACCAAAAACTTTAATGATGGACGGAAAATAGCATATTTTCGACCAGAACTTCAAGATTTGTCTAGTTGGCCAAAATTATGATAAATTTGAATTTCGCGCAGCCCTGCCGCCACGACGTTTTTTTAATCTTAAAGCACGCTTTGGCAGTTCGTTAATAACTTTCTCTCTTTGTTCTGTGGGTAAACGTGACCAAGCGGAAATTTCTTCTATTGTTCTAAGGCATCCAGTGCAAAGCCGTTCACTGGGGTGGATTACGCAAATTTTGATACACGGACTTTGGATTTCATTCCTTGTCCAGACTTCACTGCTCAAACTAATTTCCTTCCAAAGAAGTCTTAAAATTCAACATTTTTGTAAAACCCTTAATCTATCTAAGAACCCTTGAAGGATATAAGCTGCTGCAACATGATCAATTACTTCTGCACGACGTTTTCGTGTTGTATCCGCCTCCAATAAAGCTTTTTCGGCGGCTACAGTTGACAGGCGCTCATCCCAAAAAGTAATTGGAAGATTAGTTTTTACTGAAAAATTTCGAGCGAATGCTCGCGTGGATTGTGCTCTTGGTCCTTCACTTCCATCCATATTTTTTGGTAAACCAATAATAACGCCGCAACAACTTTTATTAGAGATTACCCCTAATAAAAGCTCAGCATCTATTGAAAACTTTTTCCTTTTTATTGTCTTAATAGGTGTAGCAACAGAAAGGATGGTATCGCTTACGGCAACACCAATTGTTTTTGTTCCCAAGTCTAAACCAATTAAAGAATGGTTTGGTTGGATTGTATTTGCAAATGCTGAGACCTCTTCATGAATCATTGAGGCAACCCAATTTCCGTTGCAATATCGTTAATGATTGTAAGGTCAGTTGGTGAACCATTAAAAATATTCACAGCTTCTGCCCATGTTTTTTTAGCCCGTTCTAATTCACCAAGTACTGAAAGTGCTTTTATAAGTCGTACCCACTCTCTTGATGTTCCCCCTTCAGTTTCCAAACGACTTGCTAAGCTCTCAACCATATTAGAAATCATCTCTTGTCTGTCTTCTGATGCCATTTCGCTTGAAGCCTCTATGTCGGCTTTAGTGGGTCCAGCTAGAGAGGTTTCTTTTGTTGATGGAAGTTCATATCGATTTTGTCCTGCTCGCCATGCCACTTCAAGAATTTGTTCACGAATAAGGGGAATCCATGGAGCGTCGTCTGGACCTCTACCAAGAAGTTTTCGCCAAATTTCAAAAGAAAGGTCTGGTCTATCTAAATTTCCATACATAAGCCCTAAATAATAGAGAGCTCCGCCGTTTTTACTATCTTTTGATAAAACCTTACGAAAAAGACTTTCTGCTTCGGGTGAAACATAACCATTCAATGATAGTACCATCAACTCAGCCAATTGGTATAAATCTTCAATCGAAACTTGTTCTCCCAAAAGTTTGACTAAAGACATTTGAGCAATCGCAGCATTTTCGAAATTATTCAGGCTGGCCTCTGTTCTCACGAGAAATCGTAATCCTTTTTCATCATTTGGACGATCTTCTGATATTTTTCGTAATTTCGTAATTATGTCACCCATTTCACCTTCGGGAGTGTTAATGGTTTTTATTTGGGACAAAGCATCCCAGGCTTCTTGCTGCGACGGCCGGGTTTCTTTTAAAATTTTTGCTTCTTTGATTCTGGTTTTTTGAGAAAAATCTAAATATCCTAAACTGCCGAGTGATAAGTAAAGACCCGACGAAAGTAAGATCGTAAAAACTCCTAAAACGATGGCTAGTCTTAATCCGGAATTTGCAGATTTAGGACTAAATTTTAAAAAAGATTGACTTTTGCCTTTCAAAATCCTGCGCGAAATTTCAACTTTTAGTTGCTCAGCTTCATCAACATCGACAGCTCCTTTTAGGATATCTTTTTCAATTTCAGAAAGCTGTGATTTGTAAAAATTTAAATCTGCGTTTTCTTCTTCTGGGAAAGAATTTTTTTTTAATGTTTGATGAAAAATGACACAAACAAACGCTAAAATAATTACTACGCTCAGCGAGAATACTATCATTGTGCCTTCCTTTACGTTACTCTTTTAAACATCAAATTTGATCAAAGTAAGCCCTTAAATCTCCAATGTTGCTAGATGTCGCAACTGAAATGATTTATGACGTACCGAGTCGGAGAGGCTCACAAACTTCAGTTAGAAATATCCAGTGTTTTAGCTACTTTGGGTGAAATTTAAATGAAACGTTATTCTGTTTTTGCAGTTGCGCGAGAGGCGCTCCGTTATCACCAAGGTTGGGGTCGTGTTTGGAAAAAGCCTGAACCAAAAAAGAAATATGAAGCTATCATCATAGGAGCAGGAGGCCATGGTTTGGCTACTGCTTACTATTTGGGGAAAAATCACGGATTAAAGAATGTAGCAATACTCGAAAAAGGCTGGCTCGGTGGGGGTAATACTGGCCGTAACACTACAATTATTCGTTCTAATTATCTACAAGACGCTTCGGCTGCAATTTATGAAAAGGCCAGAAGTTTGTATGAAACGATGAGCCAGGATCTAAATTATAACGTCATGTTTAGTCCGCGAGGGGTAATGATGTTGGCGCAGACGCAGCACGAAATCAGGGGATACAAACGGACAGCTCAAGCAAATGCCCTTCAGGGTGTATCAACAGAATTCATCTCTCCTGAAAAAGTAAAATCTCTCGTGCCAATTATTAACATTGACGGTCCACGATATCCCGTTCTCGGCGCATTATGGCAGTCTCGTGGTGGGACAGCGCGGCATGATGCTGTCGCCTGGGGCTATGCTCGCGCCTGTTCGGAGATGGGTATGGATATTATCCAGCAATGTGAAGTTACAGGCATTCGACAAAAAAATGGTCAAGTTCTGGGAGTTGAAACTAGTAAAGGTTCAATTGATTGTGAAAAACTGGGTATCGTTGTGGCAGGTCACACGGGTGTTCTTGCTGACATGGCCGGTTTTCGAATGCCTGTAGAGGCCGTAGCGCTTCAGGCACTTGTTTCAGAGCCCATTAAACCTTGTATGGATGTGGTGGTAATGGCGAATACGGTGCATGGTTATATGAGCCAGTCTGATAAAGGTGAAATGGTTATTGGCGGTGGTGCGGATGGATATAATAACTACACTCAAAGAGGTTCTTTTCATCACGTAGAAGAAACAGTTAGAGCACTAATTGAAACATTCCCTATTATTTCTCGCCTCAAGATGTTGCGATGGTGGGGCGGCATAGTTGACATGACTGGTGATAGATCTCCAATTCTTTCAAAAACGCCGGTTAAAAATATTTTTATAAATTGTGGTTGGGGTACTGGTGGATTCAAGGCAATTCCTGGTTCCGGCTGGGCTATGGCAGAATTAATAGCTAAGGGTCATTCTAGTTTGACAGAAGAATTTAGATTAAATCGTTTTAAAGAAGGTCAGTTTATTGATGAAAGCGTAGCAGCTGGAGTGGCGCACTGATGTTGATTTTAAAGTGCCCCTATTGCGGAATTGAAGCGGATGAAACAGAGTTGAGTCCAGGCGGCGAGGCACATCTTAAACGTTATGGGCCTGGATCCTCTGATGAAGAACTCGAAGGTTATCTTTTCAGTCGAGAAAACCCGAAAGGTGTTCATTTTGAACGATGGCGACACGTCTATGGTTGTGGCAAGTGGTTTCATGCTGCACGTTGTACGGCTACTCTTGAAGTATTTGGTACTTATTCTGCACAAACGTTTGAGCCGCCAAAGGAAATAATTAAGATTATTAAAGTTAAACGACCAGGTTGGAAATGGAGGGATTTAAGTTGAATGCTTTCTTAAACCTGAAAAGTGAACTTCCTTCATTGTTTATATCTCAAAGGAAACTTTTTAATGAGTAAGAGATTGGGAAAGGGTGGGCTGTTAATTAATAGAAATAAGCCCATTAAATTTGAGTTTAATGGTAGAAAGTTTTCTGGTTTTGAAGGTGATACTCTTGCGTCAGCGTTATTGTCGAATAATCAAGTATTAGTTGGTCGATCTTTTAAATATCACCGACCCAGAGGTATCGTTTCTTCTGGTTCGGAAGAGCCAAATGCGTTGGTAAACTTGGGAGAGAATGATAAATTTGAGCCAAATCAACGGGCAACTACCACCGAACTATTTGATGGGTTAAAGGCATCTTCCCAAAACCACTGGCCATCATTAAATTTTGATATTGGGGTGATAAATAATTATCTAGCTCGATTTTTGCCAGCAGGATTTTACTACAAGATGTTTATCCATCCTCGGCCGTTTTGGAAATATATTTATGAGCCATTCATTAGGCATTCAGCGGGTCTAGGCAGGGCGCCTTCGCAGAAAGACAACAGTAAATATGAGCATTTTTATGCTTTCTATGACGTGGTGATTATAGGTGGGGGCATTTCTGGCCTGAATGCAGCAGTGACGGCAGCTGAGAGCGGTCTTAAAATCTTGATTATGGAACAAACTTCTACATGGGGCGGTCGCTCTATTGTAGACTTTCCCAACATTTATGATGAAACCAGTTTAGAGTATGTGTCGCGACTGTTGTCGGAATTAAAAAAATTTGAAAATGTCACCATACGTTCTCGTATGATGGGAGCTGGAGTATATGACCACGGTTATCTTTTAGGTTACGAAAGATTGAACGATCATCTTAATACTGATGACGGTCCACGTCATCGGTTATGGAGAATACGTGCAAAACAGATCATTACTGCCACTGGCGCAATAGAGCGGCCCCTATCTTTCCCGGGCAATGATATCCCAGGTATTATGCTAGCATCTGCTGTGCGAGACTATGCCGTAAACTTTGGCGTCTCGTCTGGTGATAAAATCGCCATTTATACCAATAATGATGATGCATATCGTACTGCGATAACTTTGAGTGGATTTGGTATTGAGGTACCTGTAATTATCGACGCCAGAGTAAGTGGTGGAGGAGAATTGGCAGAAAGTGCCAGAGCCCTCGGAATTAGAGTGGAAAATGGAAAAGCTATCTCAAAAGTTTTCGGTAAAAAACGTGTAGAGGCTATAAATATTTGCGATCATAAAAATTCTACTAAAGATAGAGAAAAAATTAAATGTGATAGCATAGCGATGTCTGGTGGGTGGTCGCCTGTGGTCCATTTATACTCTCATTGTGGTGGAAAGCTCAAATGGGATGAAAAATTGGCGCTGTTTAGGCCGGACGGTTACGCAAAGCCAACTTCTTTCGATGGCCAGCCTTTCGTGACAGCAGTAGGCTCAGCAAATGGGTTATTGTTGATGCATGACGTAATCCAAGATGCGTGGGAAGGATGTCTAAAGGTTATACAGGCCGCTCGCGGGAAAGTTAAAAAGAAAAGTCCAAAAGAAACTTTGCATGAGCGTGCAAATGCTCCTGAAGCTATTTGGATTGCGCCTCAGGATGCAGATATCAAAAAACGTTCAAAAATATGGTTAGATTTTCAAAATGATGTCAAAGTTAATGACATTGAATTAGCGGCTCGTGAGGGTTTCGAAAGCGTAGAACACGCAAAAAGGTACACCACATTAGGGATGGCGACTGATCAAGGAAAATTATCAAATATAAATGGGTTGGCAATTTTATCATCAAGTTTAGGCAAGGAGATACCAAAGGTTGGAACTACGACATTTCGCCCACCGTATACTCCAATTTCGCTGGCTTCTATAGGCGGTTCAGCACGAGACGATCTATTTCAACCTATACGAAAAACACCAATGCATTATTGGCACGAAAAGAATGGGGCTTACATGGAACCGGTAGGTCAATGGCGACGTCCTTTTTGTTATCCTAAAGAGGGAGAAACTCATGCAAAGGCGGTAGAGCGAGAAATAAATCAAACTCGTTCTTCTTTGGGTTTACTTGATGCATCAACCTTGGGAAAGTTATTGGTGACTGGTCCTGATGCTGGAAAATTTCTCGATATGCTTTACACCAATCTGATGAGCACATTGAAGATAGGAAAGTGCCGTTATGGGCTAATGTGTTCTGAAAATGGATTTTTAATTGATGATGGTGTTGTCGCAAGAATTGATGAGCAAACTTGGCTCTGCCATACGACTACGGGTGGAGCAGAAAACATACACGGCCATATGGAAGAGTGGCTTCAAACGGAGTGGTGGGATTGGAAGGTGTACGTTTCGAATGTAACTGAACAATATGCACAGGTCGGGGTCGTTGGACCAAATGCTCGTAACCTTTTGGAAAAAATTGGTGGCCTGAATGTTAGCAAAGACGAATTAGATTTTATGGAATGGAAGGATGGCAAACTTGGAAAATATGATGCACGAGTTTTCCGGATTTCTTTTTCGGGTGAACTTTCTTTCGAGGTAGCAGTGCCAGCTAGCCAGGGTATGGCATTTTGGAATGATTTGGTTGAAGCTGGTGAAGAGTTTGGGGTTATGCCATACGGAACTGAAGCACTTCACGTTATGAGAGCTGAGAAAGGCTTTATAATGATTGGAGATGAAACAGACGGCACGGTCATTCCTCAAGACCTAAACTTAAACTGGGCTATTTCGAAAAAGAAAGATGATTTTCTTGGAAAGAGAGCTCAAGAGCGTTCATTCATGGTCAATCCAAATCGCTGGAAGTTAGTTGGCTTGGAAACTTTAGACGGTTCGGTTTTGCCAGATGGTGCTTACGCGATAGCTGACGGATTTAATTCAAATGCTCAGAAACTGACTCAAGGGCGAGTCACTTCTTCTTATTTTTCACCAACTCTGAAACGGGGAATAGCGATGGGTCTTGTTATAAACGGGCCATCAAGGGAAGGTGAAATTATCGAATTTTCAAAAATTGATGGAACTATCATTCCGGCAAAGATCACTAATCCAGTTTTTTATGATCCTAATGGGGAAAAGCAGAATGTCTGACCAAGTAAATGAGAGAGAGATGCGATCATTTTCTGGCTATGTAAGAGTTTGTGAGAAAATGACTACTGGCATGTTAAGCATTCGTGGTGATTTTAGTTCCAGTGAATTTAAAACTGCTTTATTTAAGGCAGTTGGTACAAGACTTCCAAATGAGAAAAAAGTAATTTTAGCTCAGAATAATATTGCTTGGATGTCCCCAGATGAACTATTGGTTTTCTGTGATTATGCAGCAGTATATAAAATTAGTAAAAATCTGAAAATGGAGTTAAAAGGTCAACACCATTTGGTGGTAAATGTTTCCGATGCAAGAGCCTTATTTGAAGTTTCTGGTTCTGCTGTTCGCGAAATTGTGGCAAAACTTGCACCCGTTAATATTAAGGCGCTAGAGATTGGAGAAATTCGGCGAACTCGATTTTCTCAAATAGCTGCTGCTTTTTGGCTAACGTCAGAGGCAAATTTAAGTATAATTTGTTTTAGTTCCGTGGCTGACTATATGTTTAATTTGTTAAAAACTTCGTCTGCACAAAATTCTGAAGTGGGTAGTTTTTAAAAAATTCTTATTTAGTAGATTAGTAATATTTCTTTTCCTCTTGAAACTATCTTGATCGAGAGTATTTCTACTTGACGTGTGAATGAATCAAACGCATCTAAAGACATATTTTTATAAAGAGGACACAGTAACATGGCTTTTGAACTTCCAGACCTTCCCTATTCTCACGATGCATTAGCGGACTTGGGCATGTCCAAAGAAACACTCGAATATCACCACGATCTACATCATAAGGCCTATGTAGATAATGGAAATAAATTGATTTCCGGCACAGACTGGGACGGAAAGTCTATGGAAGAAATTATAACTGGAACATACGATTCAAGCTCTGTTGCTCAAAACGGGATATTTAATAATATTTCACAATTATGGAACCATAATCAATTTTGGGAAATGATGTGGCCATCTGGTCGTGAGATGCCTTCCGAGTTAGAAAATGCTATTTCTGATAGCTTTGGTTCCGTAGATAAATTTAAATCAGATTTTTCAGCTGCAGGCGCTGGACAGTTTGGTGCTGGGTGGTGTTGGCTTGTTAAAGACTCTGACGGCTCTTTAAAAGTGACTAAAACTGAAAATGGCGTGAACCCACTTTGTTTTGGTCAAACGGCTCTTTTGGGTTGTGATGTTTGGGAGCATTCTTACTATATTGATTTCAGGAATAAACGCCCAGCTTATCTCACAAATTTTTTAGATAATTTGGTTAATTGGGATAATGTAGCTTCCAGACTTTAGTATATTTTGTTTAAAGGTCTGCGTCGTTCTGCGCCGCAGACCTTTGGCTAAATTGAATTAAACACTCAATTGCCTCTTCCGCAGTGTCAACTATCGTGAATAACCCCTTTATTGCACTGTCCGCAAAACCTGATGATATGGTATGATCTATCAATTCAATAAGAGGATCCCAATAAGTTTCGACATTTATAAGTACTATCGGTTTTTTATGGACGTCCAATTGGGCCCAAGTTAATACCTCAAAAAATTCATCTAGGGATCCAGGACCGCCTGGCAACAAAACAATTGCATCAGAATTTGTAAACATAAGTTTTTTTCGGTCATGCATATTTTCTGTTATAATGTAGTTATCTAAGTCCGTTTTGCCGACCTCCCGCTTTACAAGATGATCGGGTATAACGCCAAAGGTTGTTGATTTTCCCTGCTGGGTCGCATTGGCTACTGAGCCCATCATACCTGTGTTGCCCGCACCGTAAACTAAACGCCACTTATTCTTTGCTATTAAGGTTCCAAAAATTTCCGCTTGGATCATATATTCTGGGTTGTTACCGGACCTTGAACCGCAAAAGACGCAAATAGAGAAATTTTCCATAAGTAAGCCTTTAAATCTGTTTAGATGCTTTGACCTTGCTACCTCAACTTGTTAGAGTCATACAACAGGCAAATTGCTTATCGCTTATTGGGGGCATCAAATGGCGGCGATACCTTACCTATGGTACTGGATAGTTGGAGGTTGCGTGGCAGCGTTAATTGCAACTGTTACGATATTTTCTGTTGATACATCGATTGGTAAAAATATTTCTGAAATAGTTAACGCTCAGGTTACTTCCAAAGACACAAAAGACCCAAGTGAAAGTGATAAAGAAGAAAAAGAAATCGTTGAAAATAACGCGGGCAGTTCTGATAAAGTTGACATCAAAGATGAAGATGAACAAAAAAATATAAATGACGATGTTGCCGAAACAAAGTCTGCTACTATTCCTCCTAAACTCGAAACAGTTAGAATTGATGATGAGGGCACAGCACTCGTAGCAGGAACTGCCCATCCAGGCTCTATCCTGGAAATATTAGTTGATGCTAAAGTAGTCGAGAGTATCAAGGTGGGTGCAGACGGAAATTTTGCGTTTCTATTCGATTTAGAGCTTAAGAGTGTACCCCAAGTAATATCTGTTAAGTCTATTTACGGCGACACTCAATTATTGGCAGACGAAACAATGATTGTGGCCCCGAAGAAGATAGAAATGGTAAATGTTGCGCCAGAAAACAAAGAAAAAGAACAGCAGACCACTGGTTCAATAAATTCGGGTGATGAGAGTGGTGATTATCAAAATGCAGACAAAGAAATAGATGAAGAAAGCTCAACCAAGGATTTGAAAGTTGAAAGTGCTTCAACAAAAGAAATTGAAGACCCAGGATCGGATGAAAAAGCTTCGAGAACTATAATCACTTTAAGTGAAACGTCTATTCAACCCCCCCAATTAGCTCAACCAACGGAAGAAAAAATAGAAAAAGAGGTTCAGAAAGTTTTAACAGCTGAGCCCTCCGTATCTGAGATTAATTCTAGCGGTGAGCAGCCTACGGTTTTGTTGGCTGATAAAGAAGGCATCAAGGTGGCCCAAAGTAGTTCAGGGCCAACAGTAATGACGGATGTTCTTTTTGATACAATAAATTATTCTAAGGATGGAAGCGTTGCTGTTACTGGCCGTGGAAGCCCTGACTCGATAGTACGTTTTTATTTGGATAATTCCCCAGTTGCTTCCACTTCAGTTGATCAAACAGGTTATTGGAGTGCTGATCTGTCAGATGTTGAAGCTGGAGTCTACACGCTCCGATTAGATCAGTTAGATCAGTCGGGTAAAGTTTCCAGTCGAATTGAAAGTCCTTTTAAACGAGAGAACAGAACCGTTTTGGCAGATCAATTGAAAGATATGGCTTCGCCAGCAAGGATTAACGTTATAACAGTACAACCAGGTAATACGCTGTGGGCCATTTCGCGAGAACGATATGGAAGAGGCATTTTGTACGTTCAGGTTTTTGATGCAAATAAAGACAAAATTCGCAATCCAGATCTAATCTACCCAGGTCAGATTTTTGATTTACCTGACGATATTAAGGTAAAATAAAAATTAGACATATTGTTATATATTTTAAGTTGTCCATCCTAAATGGAAAATAATGCAGAAATTGCAGAGGCTGAGCGTAAGTCGGCACTAAGGACAACTTTGCGGGTCGTGCCTTACTTGTGGCCTAAAGATCGTTTTGATTTCCGTGTTAGGGTTATATTGGCGTTAGTCCTTTTAGTACTGGCCAAAATAGTAATAAATTTTGCGCCATTTTTATACCGGGATGCTGTAAATGCACTGACGGAAACTGGAAACTCTCCATTTTTGCTAGGAGCTGTAGGTATGACGGTCGCCTACGGTGGCTCGAGGATCTTATCACGAGGTTTTGAACAGCTCAGAGATGTAGTTTTTGCCGTTGTTGCCCAACGCGCATTTCGAAACTTAGCTTTAGAAACATTTCAGCATATACATAAGCTTTCTCTAAGATATCATATTTCGCGAAAAACTGGAGCTTTAAGTCGCGTAATAGAGCGAGGAGTAAAAGGTTTAGAGTTTTTATTGCGGTTTCTATTGTTTTCGGTTGGGCCGTTAGTTTTGGAACTCCTTATAATTGCTGGTATTATGCTTTTTTGGTTCGACTATTTATATCTTGCTGTGATCGTTGTTATGATCGCGGCATATGTTTGGTTTACGTTCAAAGTTACTGAATGGCGCGTTAAAATTCGAAAATTTATGAACGATCAAGATACTGACGCCAATCAAAAAGCTATAGATAGTCTGCTTAATTATGAAACTGTCAAATATTTCAGCGCTGAGGAACGAGAAGCTAATCGCTACGATGGGGCTATAAAGCAATATGAGAAAGCTGCATTAACAACAGCGTATTCGCTTGCATTCTTAAATTTTGGCCAATCTCTAATTATTACAGCAGGATTAATTATTGTGATGGTTATGGCGGCTTTAGGTGTTCAAAGTGGACATTTGACCGTTGGTGATTTTGTTATGGTTAATGCTTACATGATTCAAATTACTATGCCTTTAAACTTTTTGGGTACAGTCTACAGAGAAATTCGGCAAGGCTTAGTGGATATGAGCGAAATGTTCAATTTGTTAGAACAGCCAGCAGAAATTTTAGATAGTGAAAATGCTACTGAATTAAAGATAGCAGGTGGTCATATTTCACTTGAAAACATAACTTTTGGGTATGATGTGGCAAGGCCAATTTTACAGAATGTTTCACTCGAAATCCGTCCAAAAGAGACTATTGCAATTGTTGGACCTTCTGGTTCAGGTAAATCAACAATTGGACGACTGTTATTCCGGTTTTATGATGCTCAGAAGGGCACAATAAAAATAGATGGACAGGATATTAGAGACATTACACAGAAAAGCCTACACAGCTGTATTGGTGTTGTTCCGCAAGATACAGTTCTTTTTAATGATACGATTTACTACAATATAGCATATGGGCTTGATAGTGCACCTCGAGAAGCAGTTGAAAAAGCAGCAAAAGATGCGCAAATCCACGATTTTATTTCGTCCCTTCCGGAAGGTTATGAAACAACTGTCGGTGAGAGAGGGTTAAAACTTTCTGGTGGTGAAAAACAGCGTGTAGGAATTGCTAGAACTCTTCTGAAAAATCCACCTATTTTACTTTTAGACGAAGCGACATCGGCGTTAGATACTGAAACAGAACATGAAATTCGGGAAGCTCTTCATAATGCTTCTGAAGGACGAAGTGTTCTTACAATTGCGCACCGTCTTTCAACTATTGCAGATGCGGATAGAATATTAGTTTTGGAAAGTGGAAGTATTGTCGAAATGGGTACTCATGAATCTCTTCTACTTAAAAAAGGACGCTATTATTCATTGTGGACCAAGCAATTATCAGAAGAAAAGCCAGCAGCTTAGTTAACGGTAATTAAACTGAATGACTGATTATCGATTTGTTTGTCAGACACACTTTTAGTAAATGTACTCATTCAGCAGGACCAATTAATCCGGCTAGCTCTTCTTTTTCCAATAAAGGAGGCTCCGCGTAATCCCAAATAATTTCTGCAGGTTTGGTTTTCCGAGCCATTTTCCTTAAAGCCCAATCCTGTGCAACTTGTCCTCGCCTAGAAGCGCCTACTCTAACCAGTAACCGAGCAATCCACAAAACGTATGTGGTTACCCAAACTCGTGCAGATAAAAGGGCAGGGGTAAACACTAATGTCAACATGGTGGCGGTCCCAAGTCCAAAAACTACTGCGGTTGCTAACTGTTTCCACCATAATGCCGTTGGACTATCAACTGAGTAACCACCGTTTACGAAATCTAAACTTAGACCAAACATCATTGGAGCTAAGCCCGCCATTGTAGTTATTGTCGTTAAAAGAACGGGCCTAATTCTTTGTTCTGCTGTTCTTACTATCGCTTCTACTTTTGGTAGATAGCGTGACAGTTCTTGGTAAGTATCTATCAAAACTATATTATTGTTTACCACAATACCTGCAAGCGCCACTATACCAGTGCCAGTCATAATAATTGAAAAAGGTTGTTGCATTACCAACATGCCAATCAGAACACCTACAGTGGATAAAACGACCGCAATTAGAACAACAAATGAATTATAAAAGCTATTAAATTGTGCGAGAAGAATAATAAACATAAGCACAAGAGCTGCAGCAAATGCTGAGCTGAGAAAAGCTTGGCTTTCTGCTTGGTCGGCTTGATCGCCAGTCCACTCCCAGGACATACCTGGAGGAAGTGGATTTTCTTCCAGGTATTCTGTCAGGTAAGCTATTCTTTCATTTGCATTAATGAAAACTTCACTTTCCATGCCCTCATCGGATACGATGGTTCGCTTCAAGTCGGACTGAACGCCAGCTTTTATATCAAAATATCTTTTTTGTTCTATTCGATTTATTTCAGCCAGTTTTGTTACTGGTTTACGACTTATAAAATTTGATAGAGGAACGAGTCCGTCTGCAGTTCGAACTTTCAAATTATCCAAGGTCGATAAAAACCGATCTTCTTCTGGTAATCTTACTCGGATTTCTATTTCTTCGTCGGAACTATCAACTCGCATCGTGTCTAATAAAATTCCACGAGTTACCAGCTGCACCATAGCACCAACTGTTGCAACGTCTGCTCCATAGCGGCCTGCTTTCTCGACATCAACATCAATTTGCCAATCTATACCTGGTAATGGCCTAGTATCTTCAACTTGAATTAAGCCTTCAGTTTGATCAAATAACTCGCGCATTTCAGCAGTAGTGATTAATAGATCATTCCAATTGTCACCTTTCAATCTAAGATGCACAGGCTTTGGGCTTGCAGGGCCTCTCTCTAATTCAAGAATTTCTATTTCTATTCCTGGTAGTTTACTAAGAGTGCTTGATAATTCAGCAATAATTTTATTTCCATCTAATTCAGAATTCCCTCTTCTATTTTCCCAGGGAATTGTTTCTAGCTGGATCTGTCCGATTGTATCTTTGGGAGCTGTTGCTCCGGCTGTATTTTGATTTAAACCGCCCGTTCCAGCAAAAGAAAAGACGCTTTCAACACCTGGATGGGTATTTACAATCAATTCTGCCTGTCGGACCAGAATATCCTTCTCTACAAGCGAAAGATTACCTCTTGCTTTTACATAAACGATTGCCTGCTCTGGCTCTCCTTCAACAAAAAATTCAACACCATAATTATTTTTTCCAAAGGTTGTAAAAATGAAACTAGTGAAGCCTATAACGCCACAAATCGCAATGATTGGCATTATTGGATTACCGGCTATGAACTTTATAAAATACCCAAAGGGAGTTCTTCTATATCCAGCTTTCACATTTTTTTGTTTTTTCCGAATTTCCACAGAACCTAACACAATTGAAGCCATAAAAGCTGAGGTTATAAACATTAATACCCCAGGCAAATTTGCAATTGGACCTGACTCTTCAACATCAATATTGAGTAGAAGGTTCGGGTTGGCAACTTGTAGTATACTCAAGCAAAGCAAACCGGTTACTAATACCACAAGCGGTAAGCGTATAAACCACGGAATGATATCGCGCAAAAGATCTGAACTGGTTTCAAAAAATCTGCTTAAGCGTCCCGATACACCACCCAATATAGGCAAATATATTAAGGCAACAATCAGAGAAGCTGATAAAACAAAAATAAGAGTTACTGGTAACATACCCATAAATTGACCTGGAACTCCTGGCCAAAACAACATCGGTAGAAAAGCACAGAGAGTTGTGGCTGTTGAACTTACTACTGGCCAAAACATACGTTTAGCTGCTTCGACGTAGGCTTTCATGGGCCCTGTACCTTGCGAAATACGCTTATCCGCATATTCAACCACAACAATTGCGCCATCAACAAGCATGCCTACAGCTAAAATAAGGCCGAACATGACAATATTTGATATTGTAATACCCATTAACCCTAATAATACGAAACATAACAAAAATGATGTAGGTATTGAAAAGCCAACAAGTAATGCTGCTCTAGTCCCAAGAGATGTAAGCACGACAATCATAACGAGAGCAATTGCAGTCAAAACTGATCCCTCTAACTGCCTGACCATACTATCCACAACTCGACTTTGGTCATTTGATGTACCAACATCTACTGCCGCTTTCAAATTTACAGGCCAGCCCTGACTTTCTTTTTCCACTAAAAGCCGCACTTCTTTGGCTGTTCCAATAAGGTTAAAACCCTTTCTCTTCACTACTTGAAGAGCAACAGTATTTTTGCCGTTAAATCGTGCCGTGCCGGATCTATCTACAAACGTTAGTTTAATTTGCGCCAAGTCACCTAAAGTGATGATCCTATCACCGTTAGTTTTGACAGGAAGATCGTATATATCTTGAACTTCATTAAAGCTGCTCGGAATCTTGACCGAAAAAGTACCTTGTTTGCTGTCTACTTCGCCTGCTGCTATCAGCTGATTGTTATTTCGAACAACGTTTATTAGCTCGCCAGCGGTAACATTGTAACTTTCTAATCTTAAAGGATCGATGGTTACCTCTACCATCTCCTCGCGATCTCCAGAAATAACGGCTTCCAGAACTGCGTCCATTGCTTCAATTTCTTCCTGCAGTTTTTTAGCCACTCGGGTCATTGTTCGTTCTGGCACATCCCCGGTCAAATTAACGATGATTATTGGAAATTCTGAAAAATTTAGTTCATTTATTGAGTATTTTTCTGCACCCTCTGGAAAAAAAGCCTCTGCAGAATTCATGGCATCTCTTACATCAGCCATCGTTTTGGCTTTGTCCCAACCGAATTCAAACTCTATAGCAACTCCTGCATAGTTCTCTGCAGCTGTTGATGTCATTTTTTTAAGGCCATCGATATCTGCTAACTCTGTTTCTATAGGACGAATAAGAAGGGTTTCGCTATCAGCTGCAGAAATCCCAGGAAAGACTACCGAAATGAATAAGGCTGGAATTTCAATATCAGGTTCTCCCTCCTTTGGGAGCCCAGTATAAGAAAAAATACCTGCAGCCAGTGACGCAATAATAAGTGCTAAAATCATTCTAGCTCTTTGAGATGCCCAGTCGATAATGCCTGTCAATTTTTAACCTCTTGGAAAACTTGTTGTACTTCAACTCCATCCGTAACGTATTCTTGCCCAATGATAATTACGGTACTTTTCTTAGGAAGACCTTTCAGCCAAACACCGTTCATTGTGTCACGTATTATATCAATTTCAAAAAATTGGACCCGAGAGTCATCATCTACTGTTCTAACTCCAAGCGCTCCATCGTCGTTTAAAGTAAGTGCAGATTGAGGTAGTAGATGCGCTTGCGTTCCGTCAGATGCTATCAATATTTCGGATGTTTGTCCCTCACTTATTGTTAAGTCGGTATTTTCGGCCTCTATTTCAACCCTAAATGTGCGGGTTGTTTGGTCTGCAGACCGGGAAATAAAGGTAACTTTACCTTTGATTTCTTGTCCGTTTATAAGCTTTGCTACTGCGTTTGATCCCTTAATTACCCGGCTAAGTTGTGTTTCCGGTACAAAACCGACAAACTTAATTGGGTCTAACTGAATAATTTTCCCGCAAAGAGCACCAGGTTGCAATAAAGTTCCCAATTCAGCTGTATCGGTTTCTAAAATCCCTGAAAACGGAGCTTTCAATGAAACCCTATCAATTTCTTTTTGGGCAATAGCCACGGAGGCCTCTGCGGATTGTATTTTTGAACGCGTACTGTCAAATCCAGCAGTGGCAGAGGCGATACCTGCTTCGGCAGCCCTTACTGCTGCTTTTGCACTGGCCACTCGAGTTTCGCTAGCATAACCGCCTTCCGACAGCTTATTGGCAGCATTAAAATTAATTTTGGCTTCGGTTAGCCGTGCTTTTGCTTCATCTAATTTTGCCTGAGTTTCGGGCACTCTGGCTCGGGCTTCTGCGAGACCTGCAACCGCATCGGCTAGAGAAGCTTGCCTAGTACCTGGATCCAAACCACATAAAATTTGGCCATGCGATATTGCTGTACCTTTTCGAAGAGGTTCATTTACGACTTGCCCTGATGTTTCTGAGCGCACTTCCACTAATCTCGCTGCGGCTGTTTGCCCCCGTAAAACTACGGCGCTGTCAATTGTTTTTGCAATACTTTCTACCACCACAACAGAAATTATCTTTTTGCTATTATCTTTTTTCGGCAAAACAACATTTACTTCACTATTCAATTCTGGACCATCGCTTAGATCACCAGTTAAATTCTCAATATTTTGACCATTAGAAAAGCCCGTTAATACGTCACGTTCGAAAACTAAAACATATAAAATAAAAACAACCACAACAGCGGTAATGAGCGATATAATTCGCATAGGGGACCTTTCTGGGTATTGATAACAAATTAATGTTTCCGGATATAATAACTTTACGTGTGATTAGCCAGTTCAGATGAATATTTTTTTACTTAATTAACTGATTTTTAGTCTTGGACTTTTACTGAATATGAAGTTAATAGACCATTATTTAAGTTTGGAGCAAATTGTGAGCGATACTGACAGTTTTTTACAGGAGGTTTCTGAAGAGCTTCGTCGAGATAGGCTGTACAGGAATATACGTAAATATGGATGGCTTGCTATTCTTCTTGTGGTTTTGGTTGTCGGGGGGGCTACGTACCGCGAATATCTAAAATCCAAGGCTGAAACGGCAGCGCAACTTTTTGGCACAAGTATTATAGCTGCGCTCGGAGAAAAAAATATAGATGATCGTATTTCCAAACTGCAAAAAATTAACGCTCCCGGTGATAACGCTAAGGTAGTCATCGCAATGTTGTTGTCTGCTGAGTTAAATGGAAGCGAAAGTCCCACACTGGAGAAAAGTAGCTTAAGTACGATAACTGAAGGTTCTTCCATTGATGCTCACTATCGAGAGTTGCTCAATTTTAAGATCCTGCTTGGTTCTGCTGAAACTTTGAGTTTAGAAGAGCGAGCGACTGCTTTTGAAGCGCTAAGCAAACCTGGCAACCCCTTTCGATTGCTCGCGGAAGAGCAGTTAGCTTTAATCGAGCTTGAGCAGGGCTACATTGATAACGCTGTTGAAAAAATTTCTCAGATATTGTTGGATGCAGAACTAACAGCAGGTCTGCGTAATAGAGCTACTCAAATGATGATTGCCTTGGGTAAGGATCCTGAGCTAATTAATAATTGAGTTTTTAGACAGATCTCTTACCTGGAGAATTTTTCTTGCGATTATTTATTATTATCTTTTTTGTTGGGAATATCTTGTTCGGATGTAGTGAGCAGGATAGAATTTTGCCGGGTAAACGAGAAGATCCAGCAAGCTCGTTTGGATTTGCTGCCCAAGATAAGATTACCTTTACTGAAAAAAATGATATAAAAATACCGGATATGCAAGTCAATGATGAGTGGCGATTTGTATCTTCAGAAGTATCCAAAGATTATCCTAACCTGATGTTGGGTGAAAATCTTAAGGAAGTTTGGTCCGTTTCAATTGGAAAAGGCGATAGTAAGAAAAAACGACTTGTTACAGACCCTATATTCTTTAATAAAAAAATATTCACGTTAGATGTGAACTCCATAGCCTCTGCCTTTGACGCGGAAGGAAGATTGCTTTGGAGAAAAGACCTTACCCCTCCTGGTGAAAAGAGTGGTGACATCTTTGGTGGTGGATTTACCTTTGGTCAGGATCAACTTTTTGTGACTTTGGGTTATGGGTTTTTACTTTCGCTTGATCCCTCAACTGGTGAAGAAAATTGGTCTCAAAGATTGATTGGTGCTGGAAACAACACTCCAATTTTTAATGATGGTTTGGTTTTTTTAGTCAGCGGTGACTCAAAGGTATGGGCTATAGATGCAGATAAAGGTCGGGTAAAATGGACAGTCGATGCGATCGGAAACGAGACTAACTTGATCTCCAATAATGCGCCAGCTGTATCGGATAAGTATGCCGTATTTGGTCTCGGAAATGGCGAAATTTATGTGACCTTTAAAAGAGGTGGATATGTTCTTTGGAGCTCGTCGTTAAGTAGTCGAAACGATAGCCGTGTTGTGAGTGCAATTGATGATATTGTGGCTAGCCCAGTGATACTTGATCGAAATGTGTATTCGGCTGATGGATCAGGAAAAGTCGTGTCTTTGAAAATTGAAAGTGGTGAGCGAAACTGGACTGCGCCTTATGGTTCTAGCGGTAATTTTTGGATCGCTGATAGGTCTTTATTTTTTATCTCTGATACAAATAAATTAGTTCGCTTAGAAATTAAAACAGGTAAAACGGTTTGGCTAACTGAACTCCCATCTTTATCGCAGAAAAGAATTTTGCAGAGTAAAAAAAATATCCAGCACTATGGGCCAATAATTGCTGGAAACCAGTTAATTGTCGTTTCTAGTGATGGGTACTTTCGGTTTTATGACCCTGAGACAGGTGAACAAAAAAGCAAACTTAAAACAAAAGCAACGGCAACTGTTAACCCAATAGTTGTCAATGAAACACTATATTTAATTACACAAGACGGTAAGCTCCGGGCTTTTCGCTGAGTAAAAATTAGTTTAAGGCCTTTTCTGCAGAAGCCTTGGAGGCAGAAATGTCATTTACACTAGCCATCGTTGGTCGTCCAAATGTTGGTAAATCAACACTTTTCAATCGGTTGGTTGGAAAAAAAATTGCATTGGTCGATGATCAGCCGGGAGTTACCAGAGACCTTCGCGAAGGTGAAGGTAAACTTGGTGATATTAAATTCACGGTAATAGATACGGCCGGTTTGGAGGATGCTCAAGATGAGAGCCTTCAAGGTCGAATGCGAGCCCTCACCGAGCATGCTGTGGAGATTTCAGATATTTGTTTGTTTATGATAGACGCTCGTGCTGGTGTAACCTACATGGATCAGACGCTCGCAACAATTTTGAGAAAAAACGCTAAAAACGTTTTGTTAGTAGCAAATAAATCAGAGGGTTCTGCAGGGGATGCTGGCACTATAGAAGCTTGGGGGTTAGGCCTGGGAGAACCAATCAGTATTTCTTCTGAACATGGAGAAGGAATGAGCGATTTACTTCACGCATTAATGCCTTTAGCTGATCGGTTTGATAGCGCAAAGGTGCCAAGTGCTGAGCCTGTCAAAGTAGATATACCTGTTGAAGATTTGGATGAAGATCATTTCAATAAAAAACCATTACAAATAGCAGTAATTGGCCGGCCAAATGCAGGTAAATCAACATTGATCAATAAAATATTAGGTAAGGACCGTTTGCTGACTGGGCCTGAGGCTGGAATAACAAGAGATGCAATTTCGTTAAATTTTGTGTGGAACGGCGATTCAGTTAAATTTTTTGATACCGCTGGGATGCGTAAAAAAGCTAAAGTTCAAGATAAAATAGAAAAACTTTCGGTGAGTGATGGTCTGCGAGCTGTAAAATTTGCTGAGGTAGTAGTTGTGCTTCTTGATGCGGACATACCGTTTGAGCAGCAGGATTTACGTATTGCTGATTTGGCTGAACGGGAGGGTAGAGCCGTAATAATCGCCGTGAATAAATGGGATCTTGAGCGAAGCAAACAGAAAAAATTGAATGATCTACGTGAGGCTTTCGAAAGGCTTTTACCTCAGTTAAAAGGGGCACCCTTAGTAACTATCTCGGCAAAAACAGGCAAAGGATTACCTCAGCTTCATCATGCGGTAATGCGAGCTTACAAAGTTTGGAATAGCAGAATACCAACCGCTCAATTAAACCAATGGCTATCCGCTATGCTTATTTCTCATCCACCGCCTGCTCCAAATGGTAGAAGAATAAAGATGCGCTATATTACCCAAGCAAAGACACGGCCTCCAGGATTTGTGGTTATGTGCTCCAATCCTGAAAAAGTTCCAAAAAGTTATTCTAGATATTTGGTAAATGGTTTGCGAGAAGATTTTAATATGCCTGGTAGCCCAATAAGAATGACTTTAAGATCTCAAGCAGAGAAAAACCCTTTTAAAAACAAAAAGAAGCCCTCTCATTCTAGGTTAAATAAACATCTTAAGTAGTTGTATTTTAGAAATATAAATACTTTTAGTAAAGATTTCCTTGGTGATCTATAATGGTTTTTCCACCTAAGTATTTGTCTAAAACGCTAGGAAGTATAACTGATCCATCCTCTTGTTGACCGTTTTCCAAAACTGCTATCAAGCATCTGCCAACAGCCAGTCCTGATCCATTTAAAGTGTGCACAAATTCAGGCTTGCCACCATTACTAGGTTTGTATCGAGCATTCATTCTCCTTGCTTGAAAATCGCCACAAACTGAAACAGATGAAATTTCTCTGTAGGCCTGCTGTCCTGGTAACCAGACCTCTAAATCATGAGTTCTCTGTGCGCCAAACCCGGTGTCGCCAGAACAGAGCAATACTTCTCTGTAGGGTAATTTTAATTTCTCTAAAATTGCCTTTGCGCAATTTGTCATTCTCTCATGTTCCTGCATCGATTGATCTGGATGAGTGACTGAAACCATTTCAACTTTTTCAAATTGATGCTGCCTTAACATTCCCGCAGTATCCTTGCCAGCAGAGCCGGCTTCGGACCTGAAACATTGTGTGTGTGCCGTCATCCTTAAGGGTAAACTTACCTCTGGAGTCATCTCGTTTGCACAGATGTTAGTCAATGTAACTTCCGAGGTAGGTATAAGCCACCAACCGTTGGTAGTCTGATAGCTATCATCGGAAAATTTAGGAAGTTGGTTAGTCCCATACATAGCTTCTTCCTTTACTAATACGGGTGTAATAGTTTCAGTCAGGCCATGTTCATTAACGTGCACATCCAACATAAACTGTGCTAATGCTCTGTGAAGCCGCGCTATAGCGCCACGTAAAACAACAAATCGGGAGCCAGATAATTTTGCTGCGGTTTCGAAATCCATGCCATGTATTGCAGCAGGGATCTCAAAATGCTCCTTGGCATTGTCTATCTTTTTAGGCTTACCCCAAGAAAAAATTTCCAGATTTTGGTCTTCGTTTTCACCATCTGGGATATCTTGATTGAGTATATTAGGCAGAGACATTAATGTTAAATTCAGTTCTTGATCCAAAGCTTTAGCTTTATCATTCATATTTGCAACTTCGGCTTTTTTATCAGCCACAAGTTTTCTAAGTTTCTCAAACTCGTGTTCATCTCCTGATGCCTTTGCAGCCCCAATCAATTTACTTGATTTATTTTGTTCGGCTTGCGCTGTTTCAGCAGATAAAATGGCTGACCGACGAGCCTCATCAATTTTTAAAATTTCTTGTGACGCAGCATTTATTCCGCGTCGTCCAAGTGCTTTATCAAAATCTTTTGGGTTATCGCGAATAAAGCGTATATCGTGCATAATTTGCAGTCCCGAGAGTTATTTAATTTCTTACTGCAGATAACCTATATTTCACAGCAGTAACAATAAAAAATATTCTTTAATCTGAAATTTACCTAATATTGAAAGGTATTATTAGTTACCATGCTATTCAGTATCTTATTTGAGCAATTTCTTCCCTTAGGGTAGCTGATAAAAGGATAAAGAAACGTTTTATTTGTAAAATGCACCAGTTGAATAATTTGCTTTAGAAGCTCTTGCAAACTGGGATCCTAACGAATAGGTTGCCCGAAAAGATTACAAGGGGTAATTCTAAATGGGTTTTCAAGACTTTATACCATTAATTTTGATCTTCGCGATCATGTATTTTCTACTAATTCGTCCTCAACAAAAGAAAGTCAAGCAGCATCAAAATATGGTAGCTTCTCTTCGGCGTGGTGATCAAGTGGTCACACAAGGCGGTCTAATGGGTAAAGTCACCAAAGTTAAAGAAGAAAATGAAATTGAAGTTGAAGTAGCTGATGGCGTAAAGGTTCGTGTCGTCCAAAATACGATTGCTCAGGTTCTATCAAAAACAGAACCTGCAAAAGATAAGTAGCCAACCCTTTGGAGTAAAATAAGATGTTGCAAATCGCTCTTTGGAAGCGCTCACTTATATTGCTTCTATGTGTTGGTGGGCTACTCTTGGCACTGCCTAACGCATTTTATTCAAGAGTAGAAAATTTTAACGACGAAAAGCTTTTGAACGAGACTTCTGACGGATGGCCATCTTTTTTGCCTTCTTCATTGGTGAACTTGGGTTTAGATTTAAGGGGTGGCGCCCATCTCTTAGCTGAGGTTCAGGTTGCTGACGTGTACGAGCAACGCATGGCAGCATTGTGGCCTGATGTTAGAGATATACTACGCTCTGAAAGAAATACCGTTGGTACTATTAGATTACAAAAAGGAAAGTTAGACGAATTACGAATAAGGCTTTCCAATTCTGCCGAAATTGAAACAGGTATTAATTTCTTAAAGACTTTAGCTAAACCAGTTTCTGGCGTTGGAAGCGTTGGAAAAGTAGATTTAGATTTTGTAGGAGAAAACGATGAAATAGTTGTCCGGTTGAGTGATGCTGAACGCCGGGCGACAGACGACCGAACTATGCAGCAAGCTTTGGAAATCATTCGTCGACGAATTGATGAAGTTGGAACGCGTGAGCCAACTATACAAAGACAAGGTTACAACAGAATTTTAATACAAGTTCCAGGAATAGGGTCTGCGTCTGAATTAAAGCAATTGATTGGTACAACAGCGCAACTCACCTTTCAACCTGTCATAGCCGCGCGTGTCAATTCAGGCTCGTTAATTAGCGTTGGACAAGAACTACTTCCAGCTTTGGATGACCCTGCGGAGTTTTATTTACTCAATTCTGTTGCAGTTGTTACAGGCGAAGAACTAGTTGATGCCCAGCCCAGTTTTGATCAAAATGGCAGACCAGCAGTTAATTTTAGATTTAATCCTTCTGGAGCCAGAAAATTTGGAGATTATACTTCAGAAAATATAGGTAATCCTTTCGCAATCGTTCTAGACGAGGAAGTTATCAGTGCTCCAACCATACAGAGTCACATACCTGGTGGCTCTGGGATTATAACTGGAAGTTTTACAATCGAAGAAAGTACAGAGTTGGCTATTTTGCTGCGCGCGGGTGCTTTGCCGGCTGGATTATCCTTTCTAGAAGAAAGAACTATTGGGCCTGAGTTAGGTGCTGATAGCATAAAAGCAGGAAAGGTAGCTTGCATTGTTGCATTTGGAGCCGTTCTGGTCTTCATGGTGGCTAGCTATGGGCTATTTGGCTTATTTGCAAATGTTGCTCTCTTAATAAATATTGGCTTAATTTTTGGATTATTGTCTGGAATTGGCGCAACACTAACTTTGCCTGGTATTGCTGGAATTGTTCTCACGATAGGCATGGCTGTTGACGCCAACGTCCTGATTTTTGAGAGAATTCGAGAGGAGTTAGTTTCTGCAAAAGGTCCAGCTAGGGCAATTGAGTTGGGCTATGAGAAAGCAATGTCAGCAATTTTAGACGCTAATTTAACGACTTTTATCGCAGCTGTTATATTGTTTGTGATGGGCTCTGGTCCGGTGCGAGGTTTTTCAATCACACTTGGACTTGGAATTATAACATCTGTTTTTACGGCGATTTTTGTTACGCGTCTTTTAGTCATCATGTGGTTTGAGCGGCGGCGCCCAAAAACAATAGAGGTTTAGTAATGCGTTTGAAACTCGTACCACAAAACACATCATGGGATTTTTTTGCACGGTCAAAATTATGGATTGGGTTTTCCGTTATATTGATTATTTTATCCCTTATTTCCTTTTTTGTTCAAAGTTTAAATTTTGGGATAGATTTTCGCGGTGGGACAAGTATTAGGACAGAAAGTTCTGTATCCATTGATATTGCTGCTTACCGTAATGCATTATCTAGCTTGGATTTAGGTGATATTACAATCTCTGAAGTTTTTGATCCCAGTTTTAAAGACGATCAAAATGTGGCAATGATCAGGATACAAGCGCAACCTGGTCAAGAGGCGGCGACGTCAGTACTTGTTGAAAATAGCTTGCAACAGCTCAGGGATGTTAGCAATGATATAAAATTTGTATCTGTTGAAAGTGTTGGTCCAAAAGTTTCGGGAGAACTAATTAAGACAGCTATATTAGCAGTGATTTTGGCTATCTCTGCTGTTTTATTCTATATTTGGATAAGATTTGAATGGCAGTTTGCAGTTGGAGCAATCTCCGCTCTTATTCACGATGTCCTACTCACAATTGGTGTTTTTTCTGTGTTGCAAATTAAATTTGATTTGGCGATCATCGCAGCAATATTAACCATAGTAGGATATTCGTTAAACGATACGGTGGTCGTTTTTGATCGAGTCAGAGAAAATTTACGAAAATTCAAGAAACGTTCATTAATTGAAGTTATGAACCTTTCGATCAATGAGACTATGAGCAGGACTGTTATGACCTCGGTTACAACTCTACTTGCGCTTATCTCATTATTTGTTCTTGGTGGTGATGTAATCCGTGGCTTTGTCTTTGCCATGATTTGGGGCGTCGTTGTGGGCACTTATAGCTCTATTTTTATAGCTTCGGCTATTCTTATTTGGACAGGAGTCAAAAGAGATTGGAGCAAATCTAATGCCGAGGCAGGTACGCAGGTGCCGCAATAATTTTCGAGAATCTTATAGAAGGTATGCTGCTACAAGACGGTATATTTTTGATAATAGCTGCCGCTTTACTTGCGGGTATTGTTCGAGGGTTTTCTGGGTTTGGTACAGCCATGGTATTCCTTCCAATCGCAAGTCAATATTTAACACCTTTTGAAGCAATAGCTTCTCTTGCAATAATGGAGTTTCTTGGAACCTTCGCTGTTATGCGAAAATCTTGGGGCGATGCTCAAAAAATAGATTTAGCAAGGTTGGTTTTAGGTATGTTTATCGTGACACCTTTTGCACTTTTAATTTTGGCGCAAGCCAGTTCAGATATTTATAGGTACAGCGTATCACTACTGTCGTTATTTCTATTGATTTTGATAAGCACAGGCATAAGATACAAAGGGAACCTGAACCCTTTGATTATTTTTTCTGTGGGCGGATTAGGTGGTTTGACTGGAGGGTTAACTGGTATCCCAGGTCCACCAGTCATTCTTTTATATGTGGCTAGTTCTCATCCTATTTCCGTCATAAGAGCGAATAATCTTCTGTTTTTATACTTTTTTGATGTATGTGTTGTAATGTTTTTTCTTTTAAGTGGTGTTCTTACTTTAAAACTACTTTTGCTTGGTTCAATCTTGGCTATTCCTAACTTTTTAGGAAATTTTCTTGGAGCTAAATTTTTTGATCCAAATAAAACTAATCAATATCGCCTATTCGCTTATATAATTATTGCAATAGCTGCCATAAGCGGTCTTCCAATTTGGGACTAGTCAACCAACTTTAATAGCTTGGAAAATTTAAATGCATGTTAATGAAGTAAAATTTTTCGATGTAATTCCCATTGATAGTTATGGCCCAGGTTTTTTCCGTATTGAAGGTAAAATTTTTAAATCTGGTATAGTTTGCTCAAGCTTTGGCATTAGTTCATGGCAGGGATATGAAGATTTTAATAATCTTAAGAAATTAGAAAATAAGATCGATGTTATATTTGTTGGTACCGGCCATGAAATTTGTCACTTACCTGAAGATTTTAGTAAAGCAGTTGAAAAAATAGGGTTAAATCTGGAGATCATGAGCACGCCTTCGGCATGCCGTACTTATAATGTGTTGCTTTCCGAGGGAAGGCGAATTGCCATCGCGGCACTGCCTGTTGAAGAAAGGTAAAGAAATTGGCTATTTCAGTTAAGTCTTTATCAGTAACTCGCGGCGGTATTAGTCTGCTTCAGGGGCTCGATATTGAAGTAAAAAATGGACAGGCAGGAATTTTACAAGGGCCAAATGGCATTGGCAAAACGACGTTGCTTCGTACATTAGCGGGATTACAGCCGATCGAGTCGGGAAGAATAGAAGGCTCATTAGAAAATATTTGTTATTCTGGTCATTTGGACGGCGTCAAACCATCCTTAACCGTTCAAGAAAACTTAGAATTCTGGGCAAATGTTTTTGGCTCTTCCTCAATCATTGAGGTAGCTGAAAAATTTATGTTAGTTGATTTACTAAATATTCGAGTTGGAACCTTATCGGCTGGTCAAAAAAGAAGAGTAGGACTCGCCAGGCTTGGATTGACGGGTCGACCAGTATGGTTGCTCGATGAGCCCACTGTATCGTTAGATGAAACTTCTGTTAAGATCTTTGGAAATATTATTAAAGATCATCTTTCAGAAAATGGATGTGCAATAATTGCAACTCATATTGATCTAGGACTAAAAAATAATGTCCAGATAATTGATCTTTTGAAATACCGATCAAAACCAGGTGAATTAAGCAGTTCAAATGGGGCTTTTTTATGATTACATTAATTCTTCGAGACTTAAGAATTGCCGTCCGCGCAGGCGGTGGCTTTGGCCTGAGCTTGGCATTTTTTTTCATAATAGTTATTTTTTTTCCTTTTGCCATTGGTCCAAATTTAGAGCTGTTATCAAAAGTAGCTCCTGGGGTACTGTGGGTTGGAGCTCTCTTGGCCTGCCTTTTATCTATTGAACGTATATTTGCGTTAGATTTCGAAGATGGAACTTTGGATTTGCTGGTAACTTCACCTTTGCCATTAGAGGGCGTTGTAATTTCAAAAGCTCTTGTCCATTGGCTAACAACTGGTTTACCTTTAATCTTTCTAACACCTTTTCTTGGAGTTTTGCTTGGGCTACAAAACAGCAGTATATTTTTTTTGGTAATTTCACTGATATTTGGAACACCTGCACTGAGCATCATAGGAACATTTGGCGCTGCATTAACAGCTGGAATGAAACGAGGTGGACTTTTGTTGTCAATTTTGGTTTTACCTCTTTTTATTCCCACCTTAATTTTTGGAGCAGAGGCGGCCCGGCGAGGGATTGAAGGTTTTGAAACACAAACCTCTATGCTGTTGCTATTGGGTGTCACGTTGTTAAGTTGGGCTATATTGCCATTTGCGGCTGCCAGCGTGCTTAAAATTAATTTGCGATGAAGGGTAAAAATGTCTTTTTGGGAATATGCTAATCCAGTAAAATTTCTTAAGCTGTCTGGTACTGTTCTTCCTTATTTTAGTATTTTGGCTGCCATTACAATTATTGCCGGAATAACTTGGGGGTTTTTGTTTACTCCAGATGACTACAAGCAAGGCGCAACAGTAAAAATACTATATGTGCACGTCCCATCTGCTTTTATAGCCATAAATGCATGGTTTATGATGCTTGTTGCTTCAATTATTTGGTTGATAAGAAGACATCACGTTAGCGCTCTTGCTGCAAAGGCAGCAGCACCTATAGGAATTGCGATGACAATTATAGGTTTAGTCACTGGTGCTCTTTGGGGTCAGCCTATGTGGGGAACGTGGTGGGAGTGGGATCCTAAGTTGACTTCATTTTTAATTCTATTTTTGTTTTACCTGGGCTATATTGTTCTTTGGGCAGCGGTTGAAGATCCGGATACTGCCGCTGATTTAACTTCCATATTGTGTGTAGTGGGATCTGTCTTTGCCGTATTGTCCAGATACGCAACTGTTTTTTGGAACCAAGGTTTACATCAAGATGCATCACTATCGGTTGATAAGGAAGAACATGTGGCTGATGTATTCTATTATCCTTTAATAGTAGTTATGGCTGGGTTTGTTTTGCTTTTTATTGCACTGGTATTACTTAATACGAGGTCGGAAATAATGAAAAGGAAAGCGGGTGCCATAATTGCCCGTGGTAAGATTTAAAATGCCAGATTTGGGTGAATATGCTTTTAATGTGTTAGCCTCTTATGGGGCAACAAGTTTGGTAATTTTGATAGTAATTATTTGGTCTTATATGAAATACGATCGAGCCAAAAAAACTTTATCGAGAGTAGAAAGAAAAGTTAATGAAAAATAAGCGTACTCCTCCGCTTATTATTTTGCCACCTCTCATTTTTTTGGGCCTAGCTACGCTTTTTATTTTGGGTATTAAAAGAGAAAACCCAAATAATCTGCCGTCCGTATTTATTAATAAATCTGCTCCGACCATTACAGACGTGCCTTTGGATGGCTATAATCCAGTCTCAATTGATGAGATAGAAAGTCCAAATATTAAGTTGGTTAATTTTTGGGCGAGCTGGTGTCCACCTTGCCGGGCAGAGCACCCTAAACTATTAGAACTTTCTGAGCAAGGAGTTCAGATAATTGGCGTAAACTTTAATGATAATAAAAATAATGCGAGCTCGTATTTACAAGAAAGTGGTAATCCTTTCACAAGTATAGCATTTGACCCATCAGGTAAAACTGCAATTGACTGGGGTGTTACTGCTCCGCCAGAAACGTTCATTCTTAATGGTGATGGATTAGTTATTTTTCGCTTTGCAGGTCCATTAGTAGGAACCGATTATGAAAATAGGTTCGAGCCAGCTCTGAAAGACGCCTTAAAAGATTAAACGATGAGCCTTTTTGCTCATCTAACGAACCTAATAGTGTGCAGATAATGCCTCTAAAGAATTCTTTTTAGGAGGCTTAAACTTTGTAAGATCAATTCCAACAACAGCCTGCTTATATTCATCAATATTTGGAGTTCTACCTAAAATAGCGGATAAAACTACTACTGGCGTCGATGCCAGTAATGACTCGCCAGCTTTGCTATCGGTATCTTCTACGACGCGCCCTTTAAATAGTCTTGTAGATGTTGCAAGGACAGTATCACCTTTTGCAGCTTTTTCTTGATTGCCCATACAAAGATTACAACCAGGTCTTTCAAGATAAAGAATATTTTCATACTCAGTTCTGGCTTTAGTTTTAGGATTTTCGTCACTAAATTCATAACCCGAATACTTTTTTAGAATATCCCAATCACCTTCATCCTTCAATTCTTCAACAATGTTATATGTTGGTGCGGCAACAACTAATGGTGCTTTAAAGTCAACTTTGCCATTTTTTTCTTCTAAATTTCGTAACATTTGAGCAACAATTTTAATATCACCTTTATGAACCATACATGAGCCAACAAAACCTAGGTCAACTTTCTTTTCCGCGTTGTAATATGAAACGGGACGGATCGTATCGTGAGTATATCGTTTCGAAATATCAATATTATTTACGTCAGGGTCAGCAATCATCGGCTCATTAATTAAATCCAAATCCACCACTACTTCTGCAAAATATTTTGCATTATTATCGGGTTTTAGTGCTGGCTTCTTGCCGTTTAGAATTTCGTTAATGCGAATTTGGGCAATATCTATAAGGCCACTTAACATATTCGCATTATTTTCCATTCCTTTTTCAATCATAATCTTTATTCTATCACGTGCTATTTCCAATGATTTGATGAGCGTCTTATCTTCTGAGATACAAATGGAAGCTTTTGCTTTCATTTCAGCGGTCCAGTCGGTGAAAGTGAAGGCTTGATCTGCAAGGAGGGTGCCAATGTGAACCTCTATTACTCTCCCTTGAAACACATTATCACCAAATTGTTTAAGCATCTGGGCTTGCGTGGCATGCACGACATCTCTGAAATCCATGTGGTCCGCCATAGAGCCTTTAAAGGTTACTTTTACCGATTCAGGAATTGGCATGGTGGCTTCACCGGTAGCTAAAGCCAGAGCGACAGTTCCTGAGTCAGCGCCGAAAGCTACTCCTTTAGACATTCTAGTGTGTGAGTCTCCACCAATAATGATGGCCCAGTCATCCACAGTGATATCATTCAAAACTTTATGGATTACGTCTGTCATAGGGTGATACAACCCTTTTGGATCGCGCCCAGTTACTAAACCAAACCCGTGCATAAAATTCATGAGTTTAGGCGTATTTTCCTGTGCCTTAACATCCCATACAGACGCTGTATGGCATCCGGATTGATAAGCACCATCCACACTGGGTGCTAGAACGGTAGCAGCCATCGCTTCAAGTTCCTGAGCAGTCATCAAACCAGTAGTATCCTGCGATCCTACTATATTTACCATTACTCGAACATCGGAGCCCGCATGTAAAAACCTATCTCCTTTAATTCCTTGAGCATTTGCATTGAAAATCTTTTCAACGGCAGTCATTCCCTGATTTGCATGAGTTACTTCGCGCGCTTTTGCATAAGCTGATTTGAGTTCTACGCCTAAAGCTTCGCAGGCAAGACTTTGAAGCTTTTTCCCAAATACAATTGAATATGAACCGCCAGCCTTCATAAATTCCATCTTCTGTGGCGTAAAGGCAGACGATAAATCGACAAGCTCTTCATCTCCAGATGCACTAAGCAACTTTTTTCTTTTAATATCTATTTTTAGAAGTGTTCCTGAGTCCACAGAATACTTTTGTTCTAATATTGGGGAATCATCATTATTGAGGATTGGTTTTCCGTTTTGGTCAATTTTTTTGACCCAGTTTTTCAAATCTATTCCAATTCCACCAGTAACACCAACAGTTGTAAGAAAGATCGGAGAAACACCATTCGTTCCCGCCACTATAGGAGCTGAGTTAACAAAGGGCACATAAGGACTAGACTGCTTTCCTGTCCATAGAGCTACATTATTTATTCCAGACATTCTTGACGATCCAACGCCCATTGTGCCTTTCTCGGCGATCAGCATTACGCGCCTATTTGGGTACTTTAGCTTAAGTTTCTCAATTTCTTTTTGAGCTCTTTCAGAAATGAAACATTTCCCGTGAAGTTCGCGATCAGCTCTTGAATGCGCTTGATTGCCCGGAGACAAAAGGTCTGTTGATATGTCTCCCTCGCCAGCAATATATGTCACAATTTCAATTTCATCTTCTATTTCAGGAAGTTTTGTGAAAAATTCAGCATTTGAGTAACTTTTTAAAATACTTTCCGCTATAGAGCTATTATCTCGATAAGCTGAGATTAATCTTGCTGTATCAGCTTCATATAGAAAAACCTGTGTCTTCAGCACTTCTGCCGCTTTTTCTGAAATTATTTTGTCTGAGCTCAAGGCTAGGTCAATTAAAACTTTGATCGATGGACCGCCCTTCATATGCGATAGAAGTTCAAAGGCACGATCTATGGATACTTTGTCAATTTGATAAATACCACTTATGATTTGCTTCAGAAACTCAGCTTTTTCACCAGCTGCTTTTGTTGTACCTGGCAGCATATTGAATATAAGAAAGTCAACGCATTTGTCGTGATACTTGCTGTTTTGGGATTTAACGTGAGTAATAATCTCACGCGCTAAATCGCCATTATCAATGGGCTTTGCACTTAATCCTTGTTCTTTTCTTAATTTTATCTCAGTAAGATATTCTTCAAATAAATCCATTGGAAATAAAGCCTAATAATTGGGGATTAATCAAATTGTATACAATAGTACACTATAGATAATATAGGTGCAAGTCTGCATGATCGAAAATTGTAAATATATTTTAATCGAAAAACACTCTTTGGAAAATCGTATCGACATGTTTTGTGTGGTAGCCAAGATCAAATTTTTCGTAAATTTCTTCTTTTGTTAGCACCCTCAAAACTTCTGGATCGTTGAGGAGTTCCGTTTTGAAGTCTTTACCGTCTTCCCAAACTTTCATCGCGTTCTTTTGTACTAATTTGTACGCATCTTCGCGATTCATACCCGCTTGCGTCAAGGCAAGCAGAACACGCTGAGACATAATTAACCCACGAAATTTATTCATATTTTTTATCATATTATCCGGGTAAACCACCAATTTTTTAACAACAGATGTTAAGCGCGCTAAGGCAAAATCTAAAGTTACTGTAGTATCAGGGCCAATATTTCTTTCTACGGAACTGTGGCTGATATCTCTTTCATGCCAAAGCGTAACATTTTCCAGGGCAGGTATAACTGCCATTCTCACAAGACGAGAAAGGCCTGTAAGATTTTCAGTTAAAACTGGATTTCTTTTGTGCGGCATCGCAGAAGAGCCTTTTTGGCCCTGTGAGAAGTATTCTTCAGCTTCCAGAACCTCGGTTCTTTGCATATGTCTAATTTCTGTTGCGATGTTTTCTATAGAGCTAGCAATGACTCCCAAAGTGGCAAAGAATGCTGCATGTCTGTCTCTTGGTATAACTTGGGTTGATATTGGTTCAGGAATAAGACCTAACTTTTCGCAGACATATTTTTCAATGAAGGGATCGATATTTGCAAATGTACCAACCGCACCAGAAATAGCGCCGGTTGCTATTTCATTTTTTGCTATTTCTAATCGACTTCTGTTTCTCTTCATTTCAGCAAAAAATCTTGCAAAGGTTAGCCCCATAGTCGTTGGCTCGGCGTGAATGCCGTGACTTCTTCCTATTCTGACAGTCATCTTGTGTTCTTCAGCTCTCATTTTCAAAGCACTCAGAAGCTCATCAAGATTTTCTATTAAGATATCACTCGCACGTACTAATTGAACATTTAAACAGGTATCTAACACATCAGAGCTTGTCATACCTTGATGTACAAAACGAGCTTCTTCACTTCCGATGTGTTCAGCTAAGTGGGTTAAAAATGCAATTACATCATGCTTTGTTGTTGCTTCAATTTCATCTATTCGGGCGACGTCAAACTCAACATCTTTTGCTTTCCATACTGCTTCTGCGTTTTCTAATGGTATTACACCTATTTTAGCCATTGCATCGCAAGCATGCGCTTCAATTTCATACCAAATTTTAAACTTCGTGCTTGGTGACCATATATCTACCATTTGGGGGCGCGAGTAACGTGGTATCATTTGCCAATCCTTTTGGAAATAGTTCTGAAATTGATGTACTTGGCTATTTCTAAAACGGCAAGGGTAGGGCGGATGTGTTTTTTAAAAAACTCAAACATTTCCCATCAAAACTGGGTCAAATGGGTATTTTGTAATATTTTCATAGCCACTTTCTGTTATAAGAACCTGGTCTTCTAATTTGATAGAAAAATCTCCATTCTCGGGGCTCACCAATGCCTCGACGCATAGTACCATTCCAGGCTCAAGAAAATAGTCATATGCACCTTCTACAAATTTATCGGGATAGGCTATTAATGGCCATTCATCGCATAAGCCAACACCGTGCATTAGGCATCCGTATTTACCTTTTTGAAAACTTTTATCTAATATGTGTGAATTGAAGGTAAGGTCACGCATATTAACACCTGGGCCTAATAGCTCCATATTAGTCAATATGTGTTCGTGTGCGTGTTGCATGGCATAAATCATATCTGGACGAGGCGATTTGTCACCAATCCACCAAGTTCTGCTTATATCAACACAAATTCCATAAGAACCTACAAGATCAGTATCAAAGGCTATTATTTCGTTATTTTGAGCTATTCGAGGTCCGCATTCTTGAAACCATGGATTAGTCCGAGGGCCAGATGCTAGTAAACGCGTCTCGATCCACTCTCCACCCCTTTTAATATTTTCCGCATGCAAAACGGCCCAAATATCATCTTCACTTGTATTTCCCTTGGGGACTTGCAGTCTGGCTTCTTTTTCCATAATCGCAACTGCATTTTCGCAGGCTACTGAAGCGCATCGCATCGCTAAAATTTCATCTTTTCCCTTAACGGAACGACATTTTTCTGTAACTTCTTCGCCTTCCATTATTTCAAAGCCCTGTGCTTCTAAGGAACGTAATCCGTGAAGCATGATTTTATCGACAGCAAGTCTCATATTTGACTGAGAGTGTTCGGTAATTAAAGCTCTCACCTCATTTGAGAATTTATCTGCAGCAATATCAATTTTATCGCCTCTATCGAAGTAAAAGAGATCTGCTCCAGATCTTTGCTCTTTTATTAAAAGGTTAAATTCGCTCAGAAATGGTGAGTTTTTATAATCCCAGATGACCATATACCCGTCGCTGCAAAGTAAAACCGCTCTAAAAGGATTGTGGGTATTCCAAAGCTGCATATTTGTACTGTCTGTAGCGTACCTAATATTTAATGGGTCAAACAAAAGTAAGCCGCCATATCCTCTTTGTACTATGTGATCTGTCAGCCTCTTCCATCTATATTCCCTCATACGAGGCAAATTTGGTAAGGCTAGTCCAGATTGGCGCCATTCATCATAGGCTAGTTTGGTCGGACCAATTTCCACTCGGTCTTTATTATTTGGCGTTTTATCGCCCAAAATTATACCCTGGGACGGATCTATTTTTCGATTGTCTCGAAAATGGTTGTTCAATTCAAGCTCCACTATTTTCTTGAGATTTACCTAAATTTTCGATTATGTCAGGTTTAAAACCGACCATACTTTTTGTCGCTATTTAGCATACAATTACCTAAAGGACCCAGATTGATATTTCAAAAAAAAATCCCTTATGACACTACGTACCCGAAACTGCCGGGAACTAAACCAATTTCTCCGGACGAATGGATTATATGTGACGATGCATTCTCGCAGCAAATGGCTTTGAGAGATAATCTAATAGAAACAAAAAAAGATAAAGTTTTAGCTATTTCAGAAGAAGCACAAAAGGCTGCCGTTGAGTTGTCAAAAATGACATTAGATTTTTGTATTTCAAAGTTGGGTTACCAGAAAAAGTCTAGCAAAGTTATAAGACCTGATAATGTTTCAGTTGAAATTGATTTTGATGAGCCGATGATGTTCCTTGGTCGCTTAGTTCAAAATGATTTTTGTATTTTGCAAAAAGCAAACCAGGAGCACGTGCTAACAGCAGCATCGCTCTGCTTCCCCGCGAGCTGGTCATTGGACGAAAAATTTCTTAAGCCACTTATTGATATACATGTACCAGTGAAAGAATATGATGAAAACATTGCCAAAAGAGTTCAACGTCTATTTGACGGTTTGCAAATAAATCGGCCAGTCTGGCGGTTTAACGCAATGTATTATGAAGATCCAAGCCTTTTTCAACCGAGAAGTATAAACCAGCCTCGTAGAAAACCTGCACCAAATAAAGTTAATTATTTCCGATCGGAGAGGCAAACTTTGATAAAATTGCCCGAAAGTGGAGCGATAATTTTTGGCATACACACGTTTGTCGTACATGCCTGAGATTTGAAACTATAGTTTTTTATAAAAAAGTGCTCCCAAAGTAAATGGAAGCACTTTTCTTTAGTTATTGAAATTAGCAGCTGTAATACATTCCATACTCTACAGGATGAGGTGTATGCTCATATGCCTCAATTTCTTCCATTTTGAGTCCGATATAGCCATCTATCTGGTCTTTAGTAAAAACTTCTCCAGCAAGTAGATATTCATGATCCGCTTCAAGGCACTCTATTGCTTCCCTCAGGCTTCCACACACTGTTGGAATATCAGCAAGCTCTTCTGCTGGAAGGTCGTAAAGATTTTTGTCCATCGCTTCGCCGGGGTCAATTTTATTTATAATACCATCTAGCCCTGCCATCATTAGAGCGGAGAAGCAGAGATACGGATTGGAGGATGGATCAGGAAATCGTGCCTCTACCCTTTTTGCCTTGGGCGATTCAGTCCAAGGAATACGAACACATCCTGATCTATTTCGGGCTGAGTAAGCTCTTAATACAGGAGCTTCAAAACCTGGTATGAGCCTTTTATACGAATTTGTTGACGGGTTAGTAAATGCATTCAACGATTTAGCGTGTTTTAAAATACCACCAATAAACCACAGTGCTTCGTCAGAGAGGTCAGCATATTTGTCGCCAGCAAAAAGTGGTTTTCCATCTTTCCAAATCGACATATTGCAATGCATCCCGGTTCCATTATCGCCTGCAATCGGTTTCGGCATGAAAGTAGCAGATTTTCCATATGCCTGAGCTACGTTATGGATCACGTATTTGAACTTTTGTAATTCGTCACCTTGCTTTGTAAGGCTCGAGAATATTAGACCAAGTTCATGTTGGCATGAAGCAACTTCGTGATGATGTTTATCAACAGACATTCCTAGTCTCTTCATCGTTGAAAGCATTTCTGAACGTATATCTTGACCATCATCAATTGGGTTAACAGGAAAGTAACCGCCTTTTACGCCAGGCCTATGGCCGGTATTCCCGATTTCATATTCCGTATCTGTGTTCCAAGAAGCGTCTAAGGCATCCACTTCAAAAGATACTTTGTTCATTGAATTTGAAAATCTAACATCGTCAAAAAGGAAAAATTCAGCTTCGGGTCCCACAAAAAATGTATCGCCGATACCTGATGACTTCAGATATGCCTCAGCCTTCATCGCAGTTCCGCGTGGATCTCTATTATAGGCTTCACCAGTATCCGGCTCAACGACATAACAGTGGACGCATATTGTTTTCTCTGCATAAAAAGGGTCAACGTAAGCGCTTTCCGTGTCTATCATTAATTTCATATCGGATGCCTCAATGGATTTCCAGCCGGCAATAGATGAGCCGTCAAACATAAACCCTTCCTCAATAAAATCAGCATCCACTTGATCCGACATAATTGTAACGTGTTGTAATTTTCCACGTGGATCAGTGAACCTAACATCCACATATTCAGCATCCTCGTCTGAGATTAGTTTGAGCAAATTCTCTGCGCTCATGTCGTGTCCTTCCTAATTTATTTAAAGTGCTTCTGAACCACTTTCACCGGTTCTTATGCGTATTGCTTGTTCGATGGTGCTAACAAAAATTTTACCATCACCTATTTTATCAGTTTTGGCTGCGTCGATTATTGCAGCGATTGCTGGCTCCACTTGGTCATCGTCAAGTGCAACCTCTATTTTTACTTTGGGTAAAAAATCCACCACATACTCTGCACCACGATAGAGTTCGGTATGACCCTTTTGACGACCAAAACCTTTGACCTCAATAACAGATAAGCCTTGGATACCAATATCCTGAAGCGCCTCTTTTACTTCGTCTAATTTGAACGGCTTTATAATAGCTTCGATTTTCTTCATGGTTGTTTCTCCTTACCACCAAGGTCAACAATTGCTAATCATCTCCTGCCGTGGTTTCAAAGTGTGACCAAACCAGTCATCTAATTTTGCGAGTAGCGTTTTTTGGATAAATCTATTTTTTAATCGGTTTGATTAAAAAATAGGCTATTTGTGAAAATATTAAATTTATTGTAACTATAATGGTTTTTTTTACAAAAAATTCATTTTAGCTCTCGAATCCTCAGTATCCTTTTGATAACAGTCTCGAGAAATACTATGTATTTTTTTAAAAGCGGGTGTGGCGAAATTGGTAGACGCACCAGATTTAGGTTCTGGCGCCGCAAGGCGTGGGGGTTCAAGTCCCTCCACCCGCACCAACTCTTCTTAATAACCTACTGATATTCCTTCGACTTTAATTATCGGAGGTAAAATCATGTCACACATCCCGTACACAATCAGTCGTTCAGGCTGCTATTATTACAATAGACGTGTGCCTA
>JAQWIK010000035.1 GCA_029248915.1 Paracoccaceae bacterium
CTATCAGGACTTTAAACCAGAGGTAAAATACAGCGATAACAGCAGGATTGATTTTTTATTGAGTTCATCAAGTCAACAGACTTATTTGGAAATAAAAAGTGTAACTTTGATGAGGGAAAAAGGCATAGTTGAATTTCCGGATTCAATAACAAAAAGAGGAAGTAAACATTTAGAGGATCTCTCAAAAATGGTCACATCGGGATATCAATCAATTCTTTTATTTTTATGTATGCGAAGCGACGCCAGTCGCGTACGTATTGCTGCTGATTTAGATAGTATCTATGATGCTACTATTAGGGCTGCGTTGGCATCTGGTGTTCAGTTGATTTGTTATGATACGCACGTGACGAAATTTGGAGTGAGATTAGGTAAACCTCTTTTGATCGAAATTTGATTTTAATTAATTAAGAAAACATTTTTAAGGAAATTTTAAAGTGAAGAAAATAAATGGTGTAGGTCTAACAAGGGACGGTATTGACCTTTACTCCAAAGATGATTTTTTGGGAATGCACAAGGCTGGAAAGGTAGCAGCACAAATTCTAGATGAAATTGGCGAATTTGTTTTTCCCGGCCAGTCTACAACTATAATCGATAAAATTATTGAAGATAAAGTAAATCAGCTTGGTGCTAAATCAGCAACCATAGGATACAAAGGCTATGATCATGCTAGCTGTATAAGCACTAATCATGTAGTTTGCCACGGGATACCGTCTGATAAAAAACTGAAAGATGGTGATATTCTCAATATAGATGTCACTGTGATTTTTGAAGGTTGGTATGGAGATACTTCTCGAATGTTCGTAGCTGGTAATTTAAATCGAAAAGCAGAACGTTTGATCCAAGTTACTCATGATGCTTTATTCAAGGGGATAGAAATTGTTAGGCCAGGATCTACTTTTGGAGACATAGGTCATGCAATTCAGGAATTTGTAGAAAAGAACCGAATGTCTGTCGTGAGGGATTTTTGTGGACATGGACTAGGTCGCGTTTTCCATGCCCCCCCCAATGTTTTGCATTATGGTAGGCCAGGAACTGGCACTAGGTTGGAAGAAGGGATGTTTTTTACTATTGAGCCAATGGTTAATTTAGGAAGGCCTGAAACGAAACTACTGTCTGACGGATGGACGGCTGTAACTCGCGATAAAGCATTATCAGCTCAATTTGAACACTCTATTGGCGTGACTAATGACGGTTTTGAAATTTTTACGCTTTCCCCTAAAAATATGTTTCATCCAACTTACTGAATAAATGGTTATAGTATTTTTTTTAAAGTTAAAAAATGTGCGTAGCTACTTCCGTATCTTCGACAGTCTCTTATAAAAAAGTTTTCGATAGAAGTTATCTGGTTGCCTTCTTCTAAAATAATTAGAGTTTCTTCACTTAGTAGCTCGTATTCTAGAAGAATTTTTAAAGCTCTTTGCCCTAGCCCTTTTCCGTAAGGAGGATCAATAAAAACTGTATCAAAATTATTTTTAGATAATATTGGGAGCCTTTTTGTAGCATCTGATTTGATGACTTTAGTTTTACTTTCAACATTACAAATAGAGATATTTTTTCTTAAAAGCTGTATTGCCAGCTGTCCATTATCGACAAAAATAACTGATTTTGCACCACGTGATAGAGCTTCTAGACCCAAAGCGCCCGTTCCAGCAAAAAGATCCAAGATATCGCAATTTTCTAATTTATTGCCAAATCTTCCACCAGTTATCAAATTAAAAATAGATTCTCTGACACGGTCACTTGTTGGTCTTAAATGTGCAGATGGGTCTCCTTTCCCAAGGCTAATTAAATTTCTTCCTTTATTAACACCGGCTATAATACGCACTATTTCAATAAAACTTTTAAATTGAGGTCTTTATCTTTTATTTGATTTTTTGATGGTGACTTATTTGCTTCGATTAAACGCTTACCAATCATATAGCTGCGGGGATCATTTAAAGCATCTACAGCTAGCAAATCTGAGCCCTTAAAATACCAATGTGAAACTTGGTTATTTTCGCCTTTTCTAATAGCTACATCGTCATAACCAGTATTTAAACCTGCGATTTGTAATTTTAAATCGTATTGATCAGACCAAAACCAGGGTTTGGGCAGGTAACTTGTATCCTGTTTCATAATGTTTTGTGCTACAATCATCGCTTGGTCGATAGCATTTCCAACGCTTTCAAGTCGAACCAAAGTGTTTTTATAATTAAAAGAAGTACAATCGCCAGCAGCATAGATATTTGCAATCGATGTCTGACACATATCATTAACAAATATGCCGTTATTGATTTTTAATTTTGCGCCTTCGGCCAACTTTGTATTTGGGGTAACGCCTATTCCAACAATTACAAAATCAACATTTATATCTGAACCATCCGTTAAGTAGGCGCTCAGTATTTTGTTATCTATTATTTTTAAGTTATCCAAACCGATAGCTTCTTTGAACTTAACCCCTTTTGACAAATGTAGTGAGCGTATGTAACTTGAGGTTTCTTTAGCCGCTACTCGTTTTAAAATACGTTCTTCGATTTCAACCAGGGTTACATCAACTCCAAATTTCCGAGCAGTTGCTGCTGCCTCTAATCCAATATATCCACCTCCTACAATTAGTAAGCGCATTCCACTTTTCATATATGGCTCGATTGAATTAGCGTCATTCAAATCTCGCATAGTAAAAAGATTATTTATCTTTCTTCCGATGTAAGGAGTTAATTCGCGAGGCTTAGAGCCAGTAGCAAGTACCAAGTGATCATAGTTTAAAATACCATCGGTGAACTCTATTTCTTGTTCGATTGGATTTATTTTAAGAGCCGATTGGCCAATAAGAAGCTCAATGCCTTTATCTTGGTAAAACTCTTTAGGCTTAAGAAACAGCCGCTCTAAAGCCATTTCTCCTGCCATATATTTTTTTGAAAGAGGGGGCCTCTGATAAGGCAGATAATTTTCTTGGCCGATCAATACAACACGGCCTTCATAGCCTTCGGCTCTCAATTTAGATACGACCTCGGCACCGGCCTGACCCGCACCTATAACAATAGTAGTTGCCATGTGGTTCTCATTTTTTAAAGTAGCAAAATTCTTAATTTATCCTATATAAGGTCTTAGCGAAATAACAACTTTTTAAAGGCTTTAAATGGAAATCTCAGTTGGGCAAACAATACCTAATGCAACTCTTTCTTACTTTGGATCTGACGGAGTTTCACACATAGAACTTAACGACCTATTAAAAGATAAAAAAGTGGTAATTTTTGCTCTGCCAGGCGCTTTTACAAACACTTGCAGCAGCAAACACCTTCCTGGTTTTATTGAAAAAAGTTCTCTTATTAAAAAAGAAGGCGTCGATGATATAATTTGTATTTCGGTAAATGATCCTTTCGTAATGTCAAAATGGGGTGAGACTACTGGAGCAATTGATGCAGGCATAAAGATGTTGGCTGATCCTGCTAGTGATTTTACTAAGTCAATTGGAACAGAATTTACAGTTCCGCCAATAGGTTTTTTTGATAGGTCAAAACGATGTGCTTTTATCGTAGATAATCAGAAAGTAGTTTACGCGTATCTAGATGATGCATCCGGCGTGGTTACCGGGTCCAGCGCTGAAGCTGTTTTGCTAAAACTTCAAGATTCGTAAAGCTTATCCATTTCTTGGGCTAATTTAACATCTAAGCTTGTGATGGATCCTTTATCGTGTGTGGTTAGCAAAACATTTATAGTTTTATACACATTTTTCCACTCAGGGTGATGATTAAGTTTTTCAGCCGAAACTCCTGCCTTAACCATCCAGCCCAGTGCCTCAATAAAATTGGAAAATATGAAGGTTTTTTTTATAGCCAGACCATCATCGCTTTTTTCCCATCCATTTTGAGTTAGACTTTCCAAACCTTCAACCATTGGTTTTATCTCCTTTTTTAAATGGCGTAAAATGAGACAATATTTTGATATCTCGTTTCACAGCATCTTTCTCTGAAATTAAATATTCTTCAACAGCTTTGCTAAAACTTTCTTCACTTATCCAATGTAAAGAAAATGTTTCTGTTGGAACATAACCTCTAGCAAGTTTGTGTTCTCCCTGAGCACCAGCTTCTACTTTTTTTAGACCATGAGCGATGGCGAACTCAATTGCTCTATAATAACAAATTTCGAAATGTAGAAAAGGATGATCTTCGATACAACCCCAGTATCTGCCAAATAGAGTATCCGATCCAATGAAATTTAAAGCACCGGCGATATATTTATCCTCTTTTCTCGCTAATATCAGAAGTATTTTTGAACGCATTGTTTCATGAATTAGATCGAAAAATTGTCGTGTTAAATATGGTGTTCCCCATTTTTTATTGCCTGTGTCTTGATAAAACTCCCAAAAGTAATTCCAATGGTCTTTTTTAATTTCTGTTCCAGTCAAGATTTCGATTTGACCACCAAAATTGTTTGCTTTTGTGCGTTCTTTATTGATATTTTTTCTTTTCCGAGAAGATAATGCGTTTAAAAAGTCACTAAAATTACTATACCCGTTGTTTAGCCAATGGAATTGTTGTGAGACCCGACCAAGCATTCCAAGTTCCTGCCCGAGTTCAAATTCCTGCTTAATACAAAAGGTCGTATGAAGACCGGATAATTTATTTTGCTTACAAAGTTCGATAGCACTCTGGAGCAATAAAGTAGCTGTATGACTAGGAGCATTTTCTGATACTAGAAGCCGACGTCCTGTGACTGGTGTGAATGGTATTGAAATTTGAAGCTTTGGATAGTAGCGACCTCCGGCACGTTCAAAAGCATGTGCCCAATTGTGGTCGAAAATATATTCGCCCTGTGAATTTGATTTTAAATATAATGGTACAACCCCAACTAACTTATTTTTATGGATTGCTGCTAAATGATAAGGTAGCCAACCGGTCTTTTCTCCAACGGATCTACTTTTTTCTAGCGCATTCAAAAAATCATAGCTTGTGAATGGATCTTCAATTTCATCAAGACTATCAGATGAATGAGAAATAGCACATCTATCCCATTCTTCCCGGTTTAATTCGGAAATAGAATTTACAACTTTTATGCTGACAGAATTATCTGACATATGCCTGTAACTCACTACGAATTCTCATTTGAACACCTTTTAGATAAATTAACCTTGCAAGGGGAACTTTCAATTTTTCATCGAAAGTATTTCTATCCTGGAATAGGTCTTGATTTCTCAAAACCTGCGTCCAAATTAATAGCTTTCAACGTAGTCAAGCTGTTAGGCTATTTGGAAGATACCGTCTATTTCTACAGCAACACCAAGAGGCAATGAATTGGCAGACACTGCAACTCGAGCATGCTTTCCTGCTTCACCAAATACATTTCCAATAAGATCTGAGGCTCCATTAATGACTTGGGGTTGTTGAGTAAAGTCAGGCATAGAATTCACAAAACCAGTAAGCTTTATAACGCGCACTAACTTATCTAGATCCCCTGCACAGGCTGATTTAACTTGAGCCAAAAGATTTATAGCGCAGAACTGTGCTGCCTCGGCACCTTGATCTGTAGTCATGCTTTCACCTAATTTTCCAAGGATCAGCCCGCTCGCATTTTGTGAGATTTGACCGGAAACATAGAGCACGTCTCCGACCAGAACATAGGGAACGTAATTGGCTGCAGGAGCAGGAGCATCTGGTAACGTGATTCCTTCTTCAGCAAGTTTTTTTTCATAAATTCCCGTCATATTAGATCCCATTTGTCAGTGTGAAAGATTTTCATTTATAATATTTTAGACAGTAGCAGAAAATCAATTTTTTGTTCAAATATAAAATAGACCTTTTTTTGAGTATGAAAATCTAAATTCAAAAACTAAATTTTACTCTATGATCTAGACTATAATATTTTTGGATGTATATGTTCTGTTATGAAACTTTTGTGCAAACCAATACTCGTTTTTGTTGTACCACTATTTATACTATCTGCCTGTTCTCCAAATTTTAAACTAGGCAGTTATGACGATCCTTATGAGAACGTTAATCGAAAAAGTCATGAGATTAACAAGGCCATTGATAAAAAAGTTCTGAGGCCATCGTCTAAGGTCTACTCAAAAGTTTTTGGTGAAAAGCCCAGGAATGCCATCTCAAACTTTTCTGAAAATTGGGGGCTGCCGAAGGATCTGGTAAATTACACTCTTCAAGGTGATATTGGCAATGCAAGTAAAACTACGGGTCAATTTTTGATTAATTCCACAATAGGAATTGCCGGAGTATTCGACCCATCTGAAAAATTTGGAATAAATGCCCGAGGGACAGATTTCGGTGAAACTATGCATAAATGGGGAGTCTCCGAAGGTGATTATGTTGAAATAATTTTTCTAGGCCCTTCAACAGAAAGGG
>JAQWIK010000036.1 GCA_029248915.1 Paracoccaceae bacterium
TCGTTCGGGGCGGTTTTGGGCACATGTACATTTTCACCTCATGGATCATGCGTTTTTGCGTATTTTGTGGAATAATTTTCATAAGGTCTCTGATGACGTCTACAGAGCAAATCAACCTAGTCCCTCGCATCTAAGATCTTACAAAGAAAAAGGAATAAAAGCCGTTTTTAATTTGCGTGGGTTTTCTCAGCAAAGTTATGCTTTATTCGAAGAAGATAGTTGTGAAAAATTGGGGTTAGAGTTGATTTCGGTGCCTTTAAGTTCAAGTTCTGCGCCACAGCCTGAAAAACTTTTAGAAATAATAGGCATAATGGAAAAGCTTCAAAAACCATTTGTTATGCACTGTAAGTCGGGGGCTGATCGCGCAGGTCTGGTTTCGGCTTTATATTTAATTGCTCAAAAAAAATTACCAGTTGTTGAAGCTAAGAAGCAGCTAAGTTTCAAATACCTGCATCTTGATTTCACTAAAACTGGTATTTTAGATTATATTTTTGATGTTTTCTCTGAGCGTTTAAAGATTGAAAATATTGATTTTGTTGATTGGATTAAACAGGAATATAACACTGACATTCTTAATAGTTCTTTTAAAAGCCGAATTGAATGGAAACGGACTGCTAATGATTTAATGGAGTTTTCTAATGCCAAGAATAAGCGTTAACGATATACACAATATTTCTAAGACTGCGTTAGTGCAGCACGGTGCTTTGGATTGGATTTCTGAAGAAGTTTCTGATGCAGTGGCAGCATCAGAGAGTGTTGGAAACAGAATTTGCGGTCTTTATTATTTAGAAAGTTATTGTGAACAACTGCTTTCTGGAAGAGTAAACGGTCAAGCTTCACCTTATGTTCAATTGGTAAGGTCTGGCGCAATTTATGTGGACGCAGATGATGGGTTCGCACAGCCAGCTTTTTCAAAAGGCCTTCCAGAAGCCCTAAAACTTGCTAAAGAAAACGGGATAGCCAGTTTGTCTGTTGGTCGTGCTCATACTTGCACTTCATTAGGGTATTTTACAAAGAAGATCGCAGAGTCTGGATTCCTAGGGTTGGGGTTAACTAATGCCTCTCCCATAGTTGCACCACCGGGTGGAAAATCAAGAATTATTGGTACTAACCCAATTGCTTTTTCAGTACCGGATGGAAACGGTAGCATCGCTATGCAATTTGATCAATCAACTACGACTGTTGCATTGGGCAAAATAACAATGGCCAAAGCAGCTGGTAAAAGTATTCCGGAAGGTTGGGCTTTAGATAAAGATGGCAAAGCGACTACTGATCCGGAACAGGCACTAAAGGGGACCTTGGTATCAGCAGGGGGCTACAAAGGTTGGGGCTTTGGATTGATGGCAGAAATTTTAGTCGCGGGAATGACTGGCGGAAAGATTTCTAAAAATGTAGCGCCGCTGAAAGCAAAAGATGGAGAGCCTCATAATTTGGGTCAGTTCTATATAATTATAGATCCTGCGAGTGGGGCTTCATTTTATAACCGTCTCGAAGAATTGACTACTATTATTTCTTCTGAGGAAGGTACCCGGATGCCTGGTCAATATACGGTGCCTCAGACTGAAGTTGATGTTCCTGATGATCTCTGGAATTTAGCGATTGATTTGAGTAAAGCTACGTTCTCTGAGTAAGCCAAATACCAAATACCATCACAAAAATTCCTAAAGTTCTGGTCATTGATAATTGATTTATTTGTGCGCCAAATAGACCATAATGGTCGATTACTGCAGCGGACAGCATCTGGCCTACTAATACAAAAAATATTGCGTTTCCAATTCCGAAATGAGGTGCGACAAAGGAAATCGACAATACATAAAAAGCTATGAAGGCACCCGCAACGAAAAAATATTTGGGCGTAGACGGAATTTGTTTAACGAATGATTTATCAGTAAACATTAGAGCAAGTAAAGCGATGCAAAAAGCCATAAAAAAAGCAAAGGTCGATGCTGCTACAGGTGAACCAAGATGTTTTCCTAAAGAAGAGGTCATTGCAGCCATGATTGGAATTCCAATACCCGCAATGAGCATTACTGTGGCAAATGATATCATTTTATCCCCACCATTTATATTTATCTTTTTTTTCATTAAATGACTAAACGCTGTATTTTAAAAAGTGACTTTCAAGTTTTACCCTATTGGGTCGTATACCGTCATATGTCTAGTTCGTCGGCAAACCTAGCATTCTCTTGAATATATTGAAAACGAAGTTCTGGTTTTTTGCCCATAAGCTGGTCGACGAGGTTACTAGTTTCCCCTGGCTCTTCATCATCAATGCTAACTCTAATTAATTTTCTAGATGAAGGATCCATTGTGGTTTCTTTTAGATCTTTGGCATCCATTTCACCTAGACCTTTAAATCTACTTACGTCTATTTTACCGCGGCCGCCCAGTCCACTTGTTAGCCAAGTATCCCTCTCAACTTGGTCAAGACAGTATACACGGTTTGATCCTTGCGTCAGCCTGAAGAGTGGCGGACAGGCTAAATAAAGGTGACCATGATCAATCAAAGGCCGCATTTGCGTAAAAAAGAAAGTCATGAGCAAAGATGCGATGTGTGCACCATCAACGTCAGCATCGGTCATTATTATGACCTTATCGTATCGCAAATCATCGAGATTAAATTTTGTTCCCAATGCTACGCCTAGGGCTTGTGTTAAATCACTAATTTCCTGATTGGATCCTAATTTAGAACTGGCCGCACCCAAAACGTTTAAAATTTTTCCCCTTAATGGTAAAAGTGCCTGAGTTTTTCGATCCCGGGCCATTTTTGCTGAACCTCCGGCACTGTCCCCTTCGACAATAAAAAGTTCAGTTCCATCCTTGCTTGTTGCGGAGCAATCAACCAACTTTCCGGGTAAGCGTAATTTTTTTGTTGCTGTTTTTCTTTGAGTTTCTTTTTCTTGACGACGCCTTAAGCGTTCTTCTGCCCGTAGGATCAAAAAGTCTAAAATAGCCCCTGCTGACTTAGTATCTGCAGCAAGCCAATTGTCAAAGTGATCTCGAACAGAATTTTCCACCAACCTTTGAGCTTCGACGGTGGCAAGTCTGTCCTTGGTTTGACCAACGAACTCTGGTTCGCGAATAAAACAGCTAACCAATGCGCATCCACCCACGATTAAATCTTCTCGAATTATATCTTTAGCTCGTCTGTTGTTAACTAATTCTCCGTATGCCCTAATACCCTTTAAAATCGCAGACCAAAAACCGTTTTCATGTGTCCCGCCTTCAGGAGTGGGCACCGTATTACAATAAGACTGGATAAAGCCGTCACGTGCTGGTGTCCAATTTATAGCCCATTCAACTTTCCCTGCAGTTTGAAATCTTTCTTGGAAATCAACGTTGCCAGAAAATGGAGCTTCAGAGTATGTTGAATTATTTTCAAGTGTTTCTCCTAAATAATCAGACAAACCTCCCGGAAAATGAAAGCTAGCCTCTAGAGGAGTGATATTATCGTCAATTGCTGTTTTCCATCGAATTTCAACACCACTAAAAAGGTATGCTTTAGATCTGATTGTTTTAAAAAGCCTTGCAGGTTTGAAGCGATGACTGCCAAAAATTTCTTCGTCTGGATGAAAGTGTACCATGGTTCCACGTCTATTTGGTGCTGATCCCAATTTTTCAATTGTTTTAACTGGATTGCCTCTGGAAAAACTTTGGCGAAATAGCTCTTTATTTCTGGCTACTTCTACGATCATGTAGTCCGATAAAGCATTAACAACCGAAGCTCCAACACCGTGCAAACCACCCGACGTTTGATATGCCGTTCCACTGAATTTACCGCCAGCATGAAGTGTGCAGAAAATTACCTCTAAAGCTGATTTTTCTGGAAATTTTGGATGTGGATCAGTTGGAATACCTCTTCCGTTATCTTTAATACTTATCGAATAATCCGAGTGTAACTCCACTTCAATCCTATTGGCTTGGCCAGCGACCGCTTCGTCCATAGAATTATCTAATATTTCTGAAACCAAGTGATGAAGCGCTCTTTCATCGGTTCCTCCAATATACATTCCTGGACGCTTCCGAACTGGCTCTAAGCCTTCCAAGACTTCTATCGAAGATGCATCATATTGCACTTCGGTTTCTACGGAGAGTAAATCATTCATGTTTCTGCTCTTTTATTTCATTATGACAGGTCAATGGCGCTAGGGGAAGAGAGCAATTCTATTTATGGTTATACCTCACCGATACCTTTCCAGTTAAAAACTTTTAATAAATTAGAGGGATAACTAATTTACTTTTCTAGTTTTTAAATATAGCGGGCAATAATGGAATTTTTTAGCTACATACGTTCTCTATTTTTGCTTTCGCTACCATTAATCGGAGGGCATGTAGCACAGGTTCTTATCGGTGTCGGTGATACCTTAATAGTTGGGAGGTACTCGACTGAAGCACTTGCCGCACTTGTTTTAGGTACCACAATTTTTTTCATTATTTTTATTTTCGGAGCTGGCTTTTCATTTGCTGCGATGGCGTTGATCTCAACTGCAAATACAGAGGGTGACAATATCAAAATAAGAAGAATTACCAGGATGGCCCTATGGCTAAGCCTTGCTTTTGGTTGTATCTTTTCTCCATTTTTTATTTTTTCGGAGCGACTTCTCTTATTTTTGGGCCAGGATTTTAATCTTGCAGTTTTGGCGTCTGATTATCTAATCTTTTCTGGTATTGCGATGTTTCCTGCTCTAAGTTCTTCCGTTTTGAGATGTTACTTAGCGGGAATGGAGTATGTAAAAGTTACATTTTATATCTCCGTTATAGCAGTTTTATTAAATATTTTGATCAATTATTTACTTGTATTTGGAATGTTTGGGTTTCCCGAACTCGGTATAATTGGTGCGGGTATTGCTACCGTTTTAGTCAACCTATTTATGTTCATAAGTTTTCTTATTTATGCGAAGACAAAGCTTACACATCATAACTTATTTGTCCGCTTTTGGAGACCAGACCGAGGCGTAATTGGCCTTGTTTTAAAAATGGGCTCCGCAATTGGAATAACTAGTTTGGCCGAGGCAGGTTTGTTTTCAGCTAGTTCAATTATGATTGGGTGGCTTGGCCAAATTGAGTTGGCGGCGCATGGAATTGCGTTGCAACTAGCAAGTATAACCTTCATGCTTCATTTGGGTTTATCTGATGCTGCCACTATTAGGGTCAGTTCTGCTTTGGGTAAAGCCGATAAACATAAAATTATAAATGAGTGCTGGGCTTCACTGGTTATATCGCTCGGGCTGTCATTTTTAGCTATTTTGATTTTTTTAGGGTTTCCCAAATTGCTTATTTCCACTTTTCTAAATTCTGAGGAAATTAATTCAAACTTGATAATTGAAATGGGTATTTCCCTCTTAGCTTTAGCAGCATTGTTTCAATTGGTAGATGGTGGACAGGCTCTGGCGATACATTTACTTCGCGGCATCCACGATACAACAATACCTATGTATATAGCTGTCATAAGTTATTGGATTATAGGCCTACCTTGTGGTTATGTTTTAAGTTTTCATTATAATTTTGGAGCACAAGGAATTTGGATAGGCTTAGTTTTAGGCTTGGGCTTTGCCTGCTTATTTCTATTACTGCGTCTTATAAAAAATCTGAGGGATCTATCTTGACACCATTAAGTTAGTGATACGCAAAAATTTTTAATTCTTTTGCAAGCATCCGTTAAAAGTTCATCGGATGTTGCATAGCTTATACGGAAGTTTGGAGACAATCCAAAAGCAGAGCCAAAAACAACAGCAACGCCAACTTCTTCAAGAAGGGATCTGCAAAAATCTTCATCGGACGAGATTACCTGTCCATTTTGTGTTTTTTTTCCTATCAGACCTGAAATATCCGGATAAACGTAAAATGCACCCTCTGGCATAGGGCATGATATCCCCTCAATCTGGTTTAACTTCCCAACAACCAGGTTTCTTCGGCGAACAAATTTTTCATTATTTTTATCAATAAAATTCTTTTGTCCATTCAGTGCAGCTAAAGCCGCCCACTGGCTTATTGTGCAAGGGTTTGACGTGCTCTGGCTTTGTATTTTTCGCATTGCTCTAATTAAATTTTCTGGACCGCCGGCGAAACCTATTCTCCAGCCGGTCATTGCGTATGCCTTTGAAACTCCATTGCAAGTTAATGTTCTTTCAAAAAGATTAGGTTCGACTTCTGCAGGTGTACTGAAAAGGAAGTCATCGTAAGCTAAGTGTTCATACATATCATCTGTCATAATTAATACATTTGGAAATTTTATTAAAATTTCTGTAAGTTCCTTCAGTTCATTTTTTGAGTAGCCAGCACCAGTGGGATTTGAAGGTGAATTAAATATGAACCATTTCGTTTTATCAGTAATGGCTTTTTCCAGTTGCTCAGGAGAAATTTTGTATTTATTTTTCGACGAGGCCTCAATAAATACTGGCCTGCCACCAGCCAGTAGAACCATATCCGGGTAAGAAACCCAGTATGGTGCTGGTATTATAACCTCATCCCCTGGATTTATCGTGGCCATTAAAGCATTATACAAAATTTGCTTTCCGCCAGTTCCAATAGAAATTTGGTTTGGATTATAGGTTAAGTTATTTTCAACCTTAAATTTCGTACAAACGGCCTCTTTTAAAATTTTCATACCATCTGGGTCTGTATATTTTGTTTTTCCAGATTTAATTGCTTCGATTGCAGCATCTTTTATATGGTCTGGAGTGTCAAAATCAGGTTCACCCGCAGAAAGTGAAATAATATCGCGCCCCTCTGATTTCATTTGTGTTGCTAAACTAGACATAGCAATTGTTGGGGAAGGTTTTACCCTTGAAATATTGTGCGAAAGAGTACTCATTTGATTGTTCCGTTTGTACAATTGATTGAAGTGTAATAAAGAGATGCCATAAACCATTCAAGCAATTTATAAGAGGCGTCGTAGGTAATATAATATGGATTGGTACGGGCCAGATAAGGCTACTTTTGGCGACAGGTTGGTAGCTGCAAGAGAGAAGGCAAATTTATCACAGCAGGATTTGGCAAAGCGTCTGGGAGTGAAAAACTCCACCATTAAATCATGGGAAAATGACAATTCGGAACCGCGTGCAAATCGCCTTTCTATGCTGGCCGGTTTGTTAAACGTATCAATTACATGGTTGATTAGTGCTGAAGGGTCAGGCGTCGAGGCTCCAGAAAAATCAGATGAAATGTCAAATGACTTGCTAGATGCTCTTAAAGAGTTAACGGCATTGCGAGTAAATTTACTTAAAAATATTGATAGAATTAACAATATAGAAAAGAAACTGAGAGCAAGCGGAAAACTTAATTAGCCCATGGACGAATTAGAAATAAAACGCAAAAGACTGAAGATGCGCTCTATGCGTCGCGGAATAAAGGAAATGGATCTAATATTAAAAAACTTTGCTGAGTTGAGGTTGCATTTGATGTCAGAGCTAGAACTTGAGAATTTTGAGAATTTACTTTTTGAAAATGATCAAGATTTATACCAATGGTCTACTGGCCAAGTTGACCCGAAACAAGAATTTGTTGACCTGGTTCAAGAAATAAAAACTTTTATTTCAAAATCTGGCGGTTTGGCTTCCTAAAATATTTTGCAAAATACTTTATTTTTACCAATGCCCAATATTTTCCATAGAAGCCCAAGGATCTTTAATTTCCAAAGCCTCCCCAGCTTGTAAAAGTTCTACTGATATATTGTCTGGAGATCTCACAAAGGCCATTCTTCCATCTCTTGGAGGCCGATTTATAGCCACACCATTTTCCATCAGATATGAACACATTCTATATATATTTTCTACTTCATATGCCAAATGTCCAAAGTGCCTGCTATCGCTTGGAAGACCTTCGTCACCGTCCCAATTATAGGTGAGCTCTACAGGGCAGTCTTCTTGACCCTCAGGTGCCATGAAGACTAGGCTAAACCTACCTTGTTCACTATCGTGGTGGCGGATTTTTTTTAGGCCTAAGAGCTCATAAAATGCTATTGAAGCTTCAAGGTTTTTTACACGTACCATTGTGTGGAGATATTTTGTTTTCATTATTTATACTTGTCCTTTTTTTGCTAAATATAAATTTTTTATTAATTATTACATAAAAATTTTAACTAAGGTTTTTGAATAAAGCCAGTCACAATCTAATCCAGATGTGAAAATGTATGTTGCGGTTTATTATCTTAAATGCACAATATATGGTAGAAAAAAGTTTACTAAAAGGATTCGAAGATGCCAGTGACCCCTGAACAGCAAGCCGATATTGATGAACTGAGGTCCAAAAAAAACCAGACGCTTCGAGCGGTTAGCGTGGGCATGGAAAATCATTTGTACAAGGCCTATCCTGTTCTGGACCACGGCTTTGTGAGAATAGTAGATTATATGGGTGATGATGCTGCGATATGTCAAGCAGCTCGCGTTAGTTATGGTCGTGGTACAAAGTCAGTGCAAAATGACGAGGGGCTCATTAGGTATTTAATGAGGCACTGGCATTCAACGCCGTTTGAAATGTGTGAAGTCAAATTACATGTAAAATTACCTGTTTTTGTTGCGAGGCAATGGATTCGTCATAGAACAGCCAATGTAAACGAATACTCAGCGCGTTACTCTATTCTGGATCGAGAATTTTATATACCTGAACCAGAAGCATTGGCGGCTCAATCAGTTGTTAATAATCAAGGTCGCGGTGAAGTGTTAACTGGAGAGGAAGCGGAAAAAGTATTACGGTTGCTTAAAAATGACTCGGCTCAAACTTATGATCATTACGAACAAATGATAAGCCAAGAAGGTCAAAAAGGTCTGGCACGCGAGCTCGCGCGAATGAATTTACCTGCAAATATTTACACACAATGGTACTGGAAAGTAGATTTGCATAATTTACTGCACTTTTTACGTTTGAGGGCAGATAGTCACGCGCAATATGAAATTAGGGTATATGCCGATGAAATTTGCAAATTAGTTAAAGATTGGGTTCCTTTCGCATATGCGGCTTTTGAAGATTATAGGCTTGGTGGGGCAACGTTATCCTCAAAAGCAATAGAGTGTGTAAAACGAATGATTAAAGGAGAGCATGTTACAAAAGAGACTAGTGGTATGTCAGCTGGTGAATGGCGTGAATTTAGCGCGTTGGTCGAATAAATTTATTCTAAACCTTGAACTTGTATTGAATTAATCAAAGTCCCGTCGTTTTTATAGATCAAAATCTCATTTGCATCTGTAATAATAGAATACCAATTCTTTGTCTGTGTAAAAGCGATAGGCTTTGTTCCCTCAGGAAGAATTAAGGTCTGCGGAAAGTTTTGACTTTCGGGGCGCATTTTAAATACAAGTAATAATACGATAATTAAAATTCCTGCAATCATTGATACAGTAAGTACTGTTACTAAACGTTGCAAAAACCTTAAATTTTGAGGTAATTTGAAGTCGGCGTCAGGAGGTTGATCGTCTTTGTCCATAGTAAGTTTTCCAATTCTAATTAGTCCGCCTTCTAGACTAGATAAAGCGCTTTCACGCGATGCGCCAGCCCAAGCTGATTTGTCGCGAACGCGATTAGCTCGACTTATTACTGAAGGCTATGTTGAAATTGATGGTATTGTGGTAAAAAACCCAACTTTTACTGTAAGCGAAGGACAATCGGTCAAAGTTTTACTACCTCCGCCTGAACCTATTGAAACACTGCCTCAAAAAATAAAATTAGATATCATTTATGAGGATGACGACCTTTTGGTTGTTAATAAGAATGCTGGAATGGTTGTTCATCCGGCTCCAGGTTCGCCAAAAGATACGCTGGTGAATGCATTACTCTTCCACTGTCAGAATAGTTTATCTGGTATTGGAGGTGAAAAAAGGCCTGGAATTGTTCACAGAATAGACAAAGATACTAGTGGCCTTCTGGTAGTTGCCAAAAACGATAAATCGCATCACGGACTGGCTAAACAATTTGAACAACATAGTGTCGAGAGAGTATACCACGCATTTTGTCATGGAGTTCCTGATGTTGCGTCTCCTCGTTTAAAAGGAGTTAAAGGCGTCTCCTTTGAAGTCGGAAGTGTGGTTAAAATCTCTACACATTTGGCCCGTCATAAACACGACCGACAGCGTCAAACCGTTTTATTTGAGGGAGGCAGGCATGCAGTTACTCGTTTTAAAGTGCTCGAAAAGTTTGGGAAACCTCAAGTTGTCTCATTAATTGAGTGCTGGCTTGAAACTGGAAGGACCCATCAAATCAGAGCACATATGGCTCATTTGGGACACTCTTTAATTGGTGACGCTACATACGGAAGGCGAAAAAAAATTTCTCACAAAGCATTGAATGAAAAGGTATTTATTTCAGTTAATAAATTTAACCGTCAGGCTTTGCATGCGTCATTACTTGGATTTATCCATCCGTCAACGGGGAAACACATGAAGTTTTCGGTTGCTATGCCACTAGATATGCAAAATCTGGCCACAGGGTTGAAATGATGAATAATATTTATATATCTCTGAATGAATAACGTGTTTGGAAAATCAAACTTTCATTAGCTATTTAGTATAAAAAGGTATCGGTTTTTAATATTTTGAGAAAAAACTGATAATTAAAAATGAGTAATTATAAAAACCTTCCAGCTCCAAGTCCAGAAAATGGTTTGAGCAGGTATTTGCAGGAAATAAGAAAGTTTCCAATGTTGGAACCGGATCAGGAATATATGCTCGCGAAGCGTTGGATAGAGGAACAGGATTCTGATGCTGCTCATCAAATGGTGACATCACACCTAAGATTGGCTGCTAAGATAGCAATGGGTTATCGTGGATATGGGCTTCCTCAGGCTGAAGTTATTTCGGAAGCCAATGTTGGGCTAATGCAGGCGGTAAAACGTTTTGACCCGGAAAAAGGATTTCGCCTTGCGACCTACGCGATGTGGTGGATCCGCGCGAGCATTCAGGAGTATATCCTGCGCTCGTGGAGCCTTGTGAAGCTTGGCACGACATCTGCGCAAAAGAAGCTCTTCTTCAACCTGCGCAAAGC
>JAQWIK010000037.1 GCA_029248915.1 Paracoccaceae bacterium
CTTTTTCGAAGTGCCAACTTTATCGAGGCATTCCTTAGCTCTTTTTAAGTTGAGATCGACTGGTTTTTCGCAAAGAATAGCTTTACCTGCAGATGAGGCCTGTTCAATAAAATCTGAGTGCGTATCGGTAGAGGTTGCAATTAAAATTGCGTCAATATTTGGGTCTGAAATAACTTCGTTTGCTGGTTTTACCACTGCACCATATTGTAATCCAAGCCTATTGGCAGATTCAGTATCAATGTCTGAAACAGCGCAAAGATCGCTATCACGATGCGAAGCGATGGTTTCAGCGTGTAGACTTCCTATCCTACCGGTTCCAAGTAGACCAACCCTGATCATGCTACGCGATTTTCCCCTCAAATGTTAACGCTAACATAGTGATTCTTTACTAAGGATCAAGGTAAAAAATATACGCTATTCAAACAAAATATTGGGTAATTTTAACTCATTGAAAAGTTTTGAAAAAAATTAGTACCTGAAGCTATTTTAAAAAATATCTTCTAAATTTTCTTCATCCATAAAATTGTTACAATCATTAGAAAGATTGTTACTTTTTTCGGTCCGCTAGGATACTCTATAAGAAGAGAGTTCTGCTTAAAAAGATATTTAGTGTACAGATATATCTCTGGATCATACTTATCCAGCTTTTAAAAGTATTTGTTTCCAGATCGCTACTTCATCATAAAGAACATATTCTTTACGTATTTTTGGCGTCCCCTTTACCAAAGAACCGTATTCGGCATGTGCCATTCCCATTATATAAACATCAGCGCCGGTCGGCTTTCCAAATACTCCCCATCCGTCGTGTTTGCCTTGTAAAGTCCATCTAAGTGCTGCGCGAGGCGGCATATGTTTATCTTCTCGACCAATTTGATGGTCGATAGAAAATTGCGCTGATGGAAAAGATGACCTTAATCCGATCCAAAACATATCAACTTCTTGCCATCCCCGTGCGAGAATCTGCCCAGCATATTCTCCAAGGATTGCGCGGTCGTAATCCTTTTGTATTACGGAGAGCTCAGCAGACATTAATTTATTAATAGTATCGGCGTATTTACTTCCCCATTCATTATCATTTCCCTTACCCTTATACGGGCCTTCTATGTAATTTGATTGATTTAAGGGCTTTTTGCATTTAGCTGCTCCCCCCTCATCTTCAATAATTTTCGCAGCGAGGTCTTTCGAATTCCAGCCTAGTTGTTTTGCAATTCCACCATAATCTCTCACCAGCCACTCATCTGTTATTGAGTTGTTAATCGCGTAACAATCTGCAATGGCTCGAAAAACTACTTTTTTACCGGTGGCTGGACCAAACATACTGTCTCCTAGATGTGTCCCAGTACAGAAAAGTCTGTGAGAACTTAGCATTCCCTCTTTCTCATTTCCTGACCATATCACATCCTCACCTAAGAGTTCACGATCTGGAAATTCAACGAGCGTCTCCATGGTTTTTGCAATTACTCCAGAGTTTCCACGAGAAGTGCCAAGTGGCATGCGTAGGTACATGTCTTTTCCATAGTAATTATTTAATGTCGAAATTCCTCGATCTTCCCAGATCTCTTTTGTTATCCCTAAGATATAGTCGGGGAAATCTTTGAATTTTGGATCAAAACCCTGCATTTTCGTTTTCCTTAATTATTTTACTAGACCCTCTAATTATCAAGGGCCCATCTATTTTAACAATTCTTGGTTGAGAGTCTTCAGTTTCAATTTCTTCAAGAAGAATATCAATTGTGATATTTACCATTTGTTCAGAGCACTGTCTAACTGTTGTTAAATCGTATGATGGCCATTCAGCGGCTGGAACATCGTCATACCCCACGACTGCTACATCCTCAGGAATTTTAAGTCCTAATTCATAACGGAGCGTATCCATTACGGCCAAAGCCATGTGATCATTAGCCACAAAAACTGCATCGGGTCTATGGTTGGCAGTATTTTTGAACATTTCGTGTGTTGCTTTCCTTGATTGCGCCATTTCAAAATTACCAAACCCACGGGAAAACAATTTTATGCCACAGGCATTAAGAGTGTCCACAAACCCAGCTTCACGGTCGCGCTGTGTCGAAGCCCCTTCCCAACCCGCTAGGTATGCGATCTTTTCATAACCGGCGGAAACTAAGTACTTAGCAACTTTTTCACCTCCGGCGTAGTTGTCTGAAGTTACAGCAGACATTTTGGGGCTCTCATGCGCTCTATTGAATAAAACCAATGGAACACCGGCTTTACGACATTTGTTTGATAATTCAGGCGAAAGGGAAACTGAAGCTGCAATTATCCCATCCACTTGATAGTCGAGAATTCCTTCAACTACCGTGTCAATATTGTCTGATGAATTTGAGGCCATAAATACCAAAACGTGATAGCCACGTTCCTGAAATTTCTTTGAGAGATTTTCCAGTGCTTCTGGGTAAAACTGATTATTTAAATAGGCTACTACTAAACCAATAACTCTGCTTTTACCGGAAACCATTGCACGTGCGAGAGAATTTGGCCGATAGCCCAGTTCGGTTGCTGCTTTTTGGACTTTTTCAATAGTTTTAACTGATGCTGATGCTCCAGGTGTAAACACTCGGCTGACCGCAGACTGCGAAACTCCAGCTTTTAGAGCGACTTGCAGGGAAGTGACGCGAGCTTGGCTCATGCTGCAGTCCAACCCTCATCGACTAAAACTGATGTTTCTGTAATTAGTTCTGTTTTTCCTTCTAAAGACATCGATGGCAATTCAGGAAGCTTAATCATTTCTACGCTCACTTTAATTAACGCTCAGATTTTTACATTTATTGAGCTCACGCATTCGAGCTAATACATCAACGCCGATTTGATGATACATATCAAGAAGATCTACCAATACCCAGTTTTCCCGGATCAAACCATTTTCTATGCGCCAAAAATCGAGACTACACATTTTAATTCTTTTGCCAGAAGGTGCAATTCCCATCCACCCGTCATCAGATAAAGTCTGGATCATATTAGGCCAACCAGTAACTGCAGCATAATCACCATCACCAAAAAAATGATACACTATTTCCTCTACAAATTTACCTCGATCTGGCATTCCATTTAAAAATGGAATTTGATGCCAATTTCTAAATCCTGAGATACCACGGCTTGTTCCTATTCCGGCTGGGCCATACCAGTTCATTTTAGGATGCCAAAACCGTTCCATTTCCATAACTTCAGGTCCACCAGAAATTGGGTGGAGTTTCATGTGCTCAAGCATTTCAACAATATGCGAGCAACTTTTATTTGATTTTTCTTTATTCCAAGGACCTGAAACGAGGCCATCCAATGTTGCTGGTCCAGGAATATGATACTCGCGACCAAGGGAAGGTGCCATTGGCCAAGAATTTGCTTGCATCATGACTTCTGGAATATCCCAGATTATTTGGACCTCTACAATTTTCCCTTCCTGGAATTTGTAGAATTCATGAAATCTCATATGAACCAAATGACCCGTAGGTGGTATATCAAGCCAAGGTGCCAAAAATGTTCCAGTGTAATGGCCACCGCATCCGACCCATTCATCTTCTGTGGCGGTAAGTCCTCCCACTACAATCCAATCGCGCCTCTCTAAATCAGGTATTGATTTAGCTAAAGGTGCGAAGCAATTTTCGTACAGCTGGTCTGGTCCTCTCATATCTCCAAAAGGCCAGGGCATGTGAACGAGTGCATCAGGCATGAATAAATTAGATAAAGCCTTCCGAGTATTTGTTTCATCAAAGTCATATATCGCTGTACGTAATTTATTCAGAGATGCTTTATTTGATGTATGAATACAGGCCACTTTGAGAGTCCTTTAAAAATAATCTTATTTATTCAGCAGCAGTACCATAGGCTATGTTTTTACCACCATATCGCCGAACACGAACATTGCATTGCTCCGCGTGTCCGACAAATCCCTCTAGCATACATAGACGCGATCCATATTCTCCTATCAGGGCCGCTGCTTCATCAGTAATGATTTTTTGATAGCTATGAGTTTTCAGGTACTTCCCAACCCAGAGGCCACCAGTATATCTACCTGCTTTTTTTGTCGGAAGAGTGTGGTTAGTTCCAATTACTTTGTCGCCATTAGCCACGTTTGTACGAGGTCCAAGAAAGAGGGCACCGTAAGAATGCATGTTTTCTAAATACCAATCATCTCGATCAGTCATGACCTGAACGTGCTCATAGGCCATGTCATTCGCGACTTCTAACATTTCTTCATGACTATTACAGACTATAATATCTCCATAATCACGCCAACTCGCTTCTGCCGTTTCGCGTGTTGGGAGCATTTCTAGTAATCTTTGTATTTCGCTCAATGTATCACTGGCTAATTTTTCACTATTTGTAATCATACAAGCCGGCGAATTATATCCATGCTCAGCTTGTCCCAACAGATCTGTTGCGCAAATTTCAGGATCTACAGTCGTATCTGCTATAATCATTGTCTCCGTAGGTCCTGCAAAAAGATCTATTCCAACCTTTCCGAACAATTGTCTTTTTGCCTCGGCTACGAAAGCATTTCCTGGACCCACAAGCATATGTACAGGCTTTAT
>JAQWIK010000038.1 GCA_029248915.1 Paracoccaceae bacterium
TAGCGCAAGTAACCAAGGCCCTTTATGCTGAAGGTGCAAGAATATTTTTTGTAGCAACAGTCGAAGAAGGAGCAGAATTGCGCTCTATCCTCGGCAAAAAACCAGATATTTATGTTTTTTCTGGCCACATGGTTGGTGATACTGAGTTAATTAAAAACTACAATTTAATACCCCTTATAAATTCTATCGAACAACTATCCAGACATTCTAAACTTTTAAGAGAAAAAAAATTTGGAGTTCAACTGGATACTGGTATGAATAGATTAGGCATGGAACCCATGGAATGGGAATCTGTTAAGGAGCTCGCCCTATCTTTAAACCCAGTACTAATTATGTCTAACTTAGCTTGCGCAGATGACCCCAACCATAAAATGAATTCAAAACAACTCGATATTTTTCTTACTCTTACAAATAAAATAAATATAAATAAATCGTTGGCTGCTACTGGCGGAATATTGTTGGGTCCAGAATATCATTTTGACTTAACAAGACCCGGAATAGGGATTTATGGCTGTGCACCAATGCAGGATTGCCTTCCTGTTTTGAAAATCGACATACCGGTGATCCAAATTCGAAATATTGAAAGTGGTGAAACGGTCGGTTATGGAAACACGTGGACTTCTCCATGTAAAAAGAAAATAGCAACGATATCAGCAGGCTATGCTGACGGGCTTTTTAGAGCTATAGGAAAAAAAGCTAAATTGTATTTTGAAGAAATTAGCTGCCCAATAGTTGGGCGAATTTCCATGGACTTAATTGGTGTCGATATAACAAGCCTGAAAGTTGATCCCGTTAGATTAGAATTGATAAATTCACAACAAACAGTAGATAACATCGCTGAAGGTGCTGAAACTATAGGTTATGAGTTTCTTACTTCCCTAGGTAATAGATATAGTCGAAACTACACAGGTGTAACCAAATGATAGGCTTTATCGCTCAAACTGGACGATTATTTATAAGATTGTGTAGTTTTATCGGAGAACTCATCGTATTTTGCTTTCGTGTATTTGCGAATATCTTAACTCCACCCTTTTTTATGCGAGCTTTTTTCTCGTCTCTCCTTCAAATTGGTTGGTTATCTCTTCCGGTAGTAGGAATAACCTCATTTTTCACTGGTGCAGCTTTGGCTCTTCAAATTTATGCGGGTGGCGCTAGATTTAATGCAGAAGAGGTTGTTCCATCGATAGTCGCCATTGGTATGGTGCGAGAGCTCGGCCCTGTTTTGGGTGGTTTAATGGTCGCTGCACGGGTAGCGAGTTCAATCGCTGCTGAAATAGGAACAATGAAGGTTACTGAGCAAATTGATGCATTGAGTACACTCTCAACTGACCCAATCAAATATTTGGTTGTTCCTCGATTGGTTGCTGCTTTTTTGACAGTTCCAGTACTCGTGGGAATTGGAGATTCTATTGGAATCCTAGGCGGTTACGTGGTTGGCGTAACACGATTAGAATTCAATAATTCAATATATATCATAAACTCCGTAAATTATCTTGAGTTTTGGGATATATTAAGCGGTCTTATAAAAGGTGCTGTTTTTGGATGTATAATTGCTCTTATGGGTTGTTTTTTTGGCATGCGTTGCGAAAAAGGGGCCAGAGGCGTTGGTCAGGCAACTAAATCAGCTGTTGTATCTGCCTCTGTTTTGATCCTTGCTGCCAACTACTTTTTGACTGAGATTTTCTTTTCATCATGATAGAAGTTTCAGACTTATATAAATCCTTTGATCAAAATCATGTGTTAAAAGGGGTAAATCTTAAAGTTCATGATGGGAAATCGATGGTCATCATAGGAGCTTCGGGTCAAGGTAAATCAGTTATTCTAAAATGTCTACTTGGACTGAGCAAGCCCAATTCTGGAAAAATTCTTTTGAATGGTATCGATCCAAATGGTGCGCAAAAAAGTATTATTCGTTCTAAGGTTGGGATGTTGTTTCAGGGGGGTGCATTATTCGATAGTTTACCAATTTGGCAAAATGTTGCTTTTAGATACCTACACGGCAAACAAAAAATTAATGCGGACGAAGCAAAAAAAATTGCTATCGAAAAATTAGAACGTGTCGGATTAAAAAAGAGCTTTGCAGATAATTTTCCATCTGAACTTTCAGGAGGAATGCAAAAAAGGGTGGCTTTGGCGAGAGCTATCGCAACGCAACCTGAAATTATATTTTTTGATGAACCAACTACAGGACTGGACCCAATTATGGCCCAAGTTATAAATGACCTTATAAGAGAATTAGTGGTAGAATTAGGTGTTACGGCAGTAACAATAACTCACGATATTCAGTCCGTAAGATCAATTGCAGATGAGGTTTCACTTCTTCACAATGGTATTATACAGTGGTCGGGAATTTTAGATCAACTTGATAAATCTAATAATGAATACTTGAAACAATTTATTGCTGGATCGACTTTTGGGCCAATAGAAACTTTACGGTGATGGCTGATCTTTTTCAACCTTCCCCACTCTTCCTATTTGTAATATTTTTCAAAACAACAGTTTATCTTCCACTATGTGCGTCATTGGGGTTGCTAATGAGTATTTTCAGTAATGGCAGAGCTCGTCTTGGATCAATTGTGGCAACGGTTATTTGTTTAATAATACTTATTGCCACCAACCCAATTTTAATTCAAATCGAAAGCCTAGCTTTTCTATCTTTTGCTGAGAGTTTTTCAAACTTAGCATATGGATGGTTTTTTCCTTTTTTTGTAAGTTTTCTTTTTTCAGTGAGAACAATTTTATATAGGTTTTCAAACTTTTTTTTAGAAACACTTCACTTTATTCTATTGGGTTTAGCATTATTTTTTCTATTTTTAACGTTGTAAGTATCGTTAAATAAATTTTATCCTTGCTTCAAACGTGTGCCTTTGGCAAATGGAAGTATGGCTAATTCCAACTATTCTTGTACAATTTGCGGAAATATTACATCAAAATGGTCCGGTAGGTGCGAAGCTTGCGGCGAATGGAATAGTATCTCCGAAGATATCGGTTTATCACAAGGGCCGAAGAAAAGCAGCTTGGGAAAATCTCGGGGAAGCAACATACCGTTAGGCGATTTAAAAAGTGGGGATAAGCCATTAGTAAGAACAAAATGTGATTTAGATGAACTAGACAGAGTTCTTGGTGGTGGACTAGTCCCTGCTTCGGCGATTTTGGTAGGTGGTGATCCAGGCATTGGAAAATCCACGCTTTTATTACAAGCCGCTGCTAGGTTCGCGATTAAAGGACTAAAAACGTTATACATTTCTGGTGAAGAGGCAACTTCACAGGTAAAATTAAGGGCAAAAAGACTTAATCTAGAAGCCTCACCGATACAGTTGGGATCCGACACTAACTTAAGAAATATTCTAACAACCTTGGAAACAGAACGTCCGAAATTAGCGATAATTGATTCCATACAAACTATTTGGTCAGACAAAGTTGAAAGCGCTCCTGGAACAGTTAGCCAAGTACGTGCGGCGGCTCATGAGCTGACAACTTTTGCGAAACGAAGCGGAACAAGTATAGTTTTAGTGGGGCATGTTACAAAAGAAGGTCAAATTGCTGGACCACGGGTGGTTGAGCATATGGTCGATACCGTTTTGTATTTTGAAGGTGAAAGAGGAAATCAATTTCGTATCTTACGATCAGTAAAAAACAGATTTGGCGCCGCAGATGAAATAGGTGTTTTTGAAATGACAGAGTTAGGTTTGCAGCAAGTTACAAATCCGTCAGCTTTATTTTTGTCTTCTAGAGGAATACCTACTGCTGGTTCCTGTGTTTTTGCTGGCATCGAAGGAACCAGACCTTTATTAGTTGAAATCCAAGCATTAGTTTCCCCCTCGCCTCACTCTCAACCAAGGCGAAGTGTTATTGGATGGGATAGTAGTCGCCTGGCAATGATATTAGCAGTACTGGAGGCTCGATGTGAAGTCCAATTTTCCGGACTTGATGTGTATTTAAATGTTGCTGGAGGATTAAAAATTACTGAAACAGCGGCTGACCTTGCAGTCGCAGCATCTTTGATTTCAGCTAAAGAAAACATCATTCTTCCCGAAGATTTTGTTTTCTTCGGAGAAGTCTCACTCTCGGGAGCTATAAGAAGGGTTTCTAAAATAGAAAATAGGTTGAAAGAAGCAGAAAAACTTGGTTTCAAGAAGGTTGAGAGCCCAAAAAATAACACATTAGTCAAAGGATTAAATATAGAGGTTTTTGAGAATTTGGATCTTCTATCATTTGTAAATAAGTTGTCAGATGGAAGCAAAAAAAAAGCAATTAAGGACTTAGATGCAAATGTCTGATTTTAACATTGTAGATGGTGTCATTTTAGCAATAGTTATTGTTTCATCTCTACTGGCATATTCGCGCGGTCTAGTCAGAGAGTTAATGTCTATTGCTGCATGGATAATCTCAGCAGTTTTGGCCTACTTTCTTGCTCCCGAAGTTTTACCATTTGTGCAGGAAATACCGTATATTGGGCCAATTTTATCAGATAGCTGCGAGCTAGCCATACTGGCATCTTTCGCTGCAGTTTTTGCCGTTGCATTGATGCTGATATCTTTCTTTACCCCCCTTCTGTCAGTTGTAATAAATAAAACTTTTTTAAACAGGCCAGACCAAGCTTTGGGCTTTATATTTGGGGTCTTACGAGGAATTGCTCTAATTGCAATTTCCTTTTTTGCGTATCAAACCATACTTAGCAACGGTACTTTTACTATCCTTGAGGATAGCCAATCAGCGCGGGTATTTGAGGGAATGGCTAATGATATAGCAGAGAAAAATCCCGAAAAAGTATTAGGTTGGCTTACCATTCAATATGAAGAGTTGGTTTCGATCTGTGCAAATTAAGCTTTATTTTGCAAGCAACGGAGTAGCCAAATTATGAGCAAACCGGTGGCACTAATAACTGGAGCTTCAAGAGGCTTAGGCGCTGAATTAGCAAAGTCTCTATCGTCAACATACCATATAATTGCCGTTGCAAGGACAATAGGAGCTCTCGAGGAATTAGATGATCAAATTAAAAAACGTGGTGGGTCCAGCACATTGGCGCCAATCGACTTAATAAATACAAACGCTGTCGCACAACTATGCCGTTCTATTTTTGACCGTTGGGGGAAAGTAAGACTGTGGGCCCATACTGCAATCCATGCTGCTCCTCTTGGACCCGTTATCACGATGGATAGCAAAGATTGGGAAAAATCTATAACAAATAATGTAACAGTCCTTGCTAAACTTATACCGATGGTATCTCCACTACTCCAAGAGGATAGCAAAGCTATTTTTTTTGAAGATACAACTATAATGAAAAAGTTCTCATCAGTTTATGGAGCAACAAAAGCTGCACAAATTCAAATTGTAAAAACATGGCAAGATGAATGTAAATCAACTGGACCAAAAATTTATATTGCCCAACCAAATCCAATGCCTACAGCAGTACGAGCTCGCTTTTATCCAGGAGAAAATCGAAAAGAATTACAATCTATTGAAAAAGAGGCTAAAAGGCTCGTTTCACTATTAAAACTGTGATTATAGTTACAACAATTCAAAATAAATCTCTATTAAGGGTAAATATGCGAATACTTATAACAAATGACGACGGAATTAACGCTCCTGGCCTTAAAATTTTAACAAAAATAGCCCTTCAATTAACCGATAAAGACAATGTTGTCACAGTTGCACCTAGCAGTGAACGATCGGGAGTTGGGCACTGTATAAGCTATACAAGCCCAATGATGATTACTGAAATTGAGCAGAATCGATTCAGTGTAGATGGATATCCAGCAGACTGTGTGCTTGCCGGTATATATCATGTATTTGATGGTAAAAAGCCAGATTTAGTCCTTTCTGGAGTAAACAAAGGTAATAATTCTGCTGAAAATGTTTTGTATTCAGGAACTATAGGAGCGGCTCTAGAGGGCGCTCTTCAAGGTATAAAATCTATTGCTCTTTCACAATACTATGGTCCACAGAATTTAAATTTAAAAAATCCTTTTGAAGCGAGTGAAATATATGGAGTTCAGGTAATTAACGATATTCTTGACAGTAAATTACCATTGAGTGAGGGATACAAAATATTTTATAATGTAAACTTTCCACCGACTACTGCGCAGAATGTTTGTGGAGTAAGATATGTTAAACAAGGATTGAGACCAAATTCTTTTTTCTCAACAAAAACGCACAGGTCGCCGTCAGGAAGAGATTTTTTATTTGTTGAAGGTGGAAATCAACATGCTGATTTGCCCGAAAATACAGATGCAAAAGTAAACATGGATGGCTATATCTCAATTACACCAATGAAAGCAGATCTAACCGATTATGATACTCTTAATTCTCTAGACAAAGCCACATGATCGATAATGCAACTCTAAAGATGCAATTTCTTTTTTCATTGCGAAAAGCCGGTATCGTAGACAAACAAGTTTTAGATGCAATGGAAAGAGTCGACAGAAAAGACTTTGTTAATAGCGTTTTTTCTGAAAAGGCTTATGATAACACCCCGCTTCCAATAGCTTGCGGTCAAACGATTAGCCAGCCAACAGTAGTCGGATTGATGACACAAGCTTTGCAGATTAGGTCAAGAGATAAGGTATTAGAAGTCGGAACAGGGTCAGGTTACCAAGCCGCAATTTTAAGCTTGTTAGCAAGAAGAGTTTATACTGTTGAACGCCACAGTTTGCTTGTCCATAATGCTACTAAAGTTTTCCAAAAGTTGGATATTAGCAATATTACCACCATATTAGCTGATGGAGGATATGGCTTAGAACAACAAGCACCATTCGATAGAATTATTGTAACCGCTGCATCTGACGATCCCCCTTCTTCTTTACTATCACAACTAAAAATCGATGGAATTATGATTATACCAGTGGGCCAATCTGACAATATGCAAAATCTAATAAAAATAACCAAAACAGATGAAGGTTACGATTATCAAGACCTTCAACCCGTAAGGTTTGTTCCACTGGTTGCGGGTATAGAAAAAGAACAATAAAATTTGCAATAAGCTAAGCAAAGTGAGTCGTCTAAATGCAGTATTCAACTTCAAATAAATTTGTGAAAATATTTCCATTTTTAATTGTATTGAGTGTTGGTTCCTGCGGAGTTTTAAGCAACCTAGATTTTGATTTAAGGGGGAACGAATACGACACCTCGGACGCTGTTAGAAAAGCGATGAAGACCAGACCTTTGCCAGATAGTAGGGGAATTATTTCATATGCTACATATGAAGTAGCAGTGGCTCGAAAAGGTGATACCATAAAAAGTATTGCTGATCGTCTTGGCTTAAAGTCTCAAAATATAGCCGCATACAATGGTATGAGTTCTTTAGAAAAACTCAATGATGGCCAACTTATAAGCCTACCAAATCGAACAGATAAAAGAAAATTCCAACTAAAAAACTCAACTTCCAACCGCAATGAAGTGAATGTGACAGAGTTAGCTTCTACAGCTATTGAAACGGCAACAAGTAAAAAGAAAGTTATTAAAAAAAGTACTTCTGAGCTAGAAAACGAACCTATTAGGCACAAAGTTTCTAGAGGAGAAACCGCTTTTACAATATCAAGACTTTATAATGTTTCTATTCGATCTCTTGCGGATTGGAACGGACTAGATAGCAATTATACAATCAGAGAAGGGCAGTATCTCTTAATCCCACTTCCAAGAGATAAATAGTTACTGAGGTAGCAACGGTAAAACCTGGCAAAAATAGTAAAACTCCCTCGCCACCAAGTAGTGCAGAAGCTTTGCCAGAACCAATACCTAAGGAAAATTTAGAAACAACTTCCGGCAAATCGAAGTCCTCTAATCAACCAGAAAATATAGAGCCAAGTAACAGAGGACAATTTTCATATCCCGTGAACGGTAAAATAATTCGTGATTACGTAAAAAATAAAACGGACGGTATCGATATTTCAGCACCAGAAGGAACTCCAATCGTAGCAGCCGAAAAGGGTGTCGTAGCGGCGATCACTTCAGATACCCAAGAAGTACCAATTATTGTTTTAAAGCATGAGGGAAACTTGCTAACTGTTTACGCTGGGATTGGAGATATTGGTGTAAAAGAGAAAGAGAAAGTCTTAAAATCACAGTTACTTGGTAAGATACGCCCAGGGAACCCATCTTTTTTACATTTTGAAGTTCGGCGAGGATTTGAGTCAATTGATCCAATGGATTTTCTAGATTAAATTCAGATGTTTACAATCCAATCTTGATTCCCGTTTTTGCAGCTAAGTCAACAAAAAATTGCCAGGCCACACGCCCTGATCTGGCACCCCTCGTCGCCTGCCATTCAATAGCTTGCG
>JAQWIK010000039.1 GCA_029248915.1 Paracoccaceae bacterium
TATGTGGAAATTATTAAAGAACGTTCGACCGCCGACTCTATTACCATTCGATTTAGTAGCAATGAATATATTCCACATATTAAAGAAGTTTTAAAAGAGCATCGTCTGAAAATTATGTCTACTGATAATAATATCATAGTATGCAAAACACCTCGGCCGAGTGATCAAGACATAGAGATTGCAATTCAGAAAATAAAAGTCTTGGCCAATACCTCAAAAAACTCTCTTTCGCAAGTTAAAGCCGACTCTATTCAAAGACTGCAAGCAGCTCTAAAAAATGAATATCTAGAGGCAAAAGACGTAAAATTCGCAATTACTAGCATTGAAAAAGTAGAGGAAAAGTTCACTGCCGTTCTTATATATTCTCGTTTAGAATCAGAGAAAAAAATTGGTGGAAGGTTATTCAGGTACGACACGCAGGAAGCGAAAGATATTCATCAAGGTCTGATTAGGCGTGTCAAAAAGAATTTTTATGTTGAAATATAGAATCTGTAATTTTTTTTTAATTTTTTCTCTAATTGCATCAAATGCAATCGCGAATAGTTACTTACGGCCTGAATTTTTAAAAGTAATAAAATATGAATGTCTTGTTCAAGAAAAGTCGGTAGTATTTTGTACGGATCAGGATATTACCGATCCACATTTAATTATTCGGTTACCTTTGCTAGAACCTATTGTTTTATCAAACGGTGTTCACGCATTTAGGGTTATGGCTACTCTAGAAAATAATACCGGCCATAATTTGTCTGGGGCAAGTGTAAGAGTTGTTTTTGGCGAAAACACGGGACAAGTTCTAGATGTCCTAATTTCAGAAAAAATTATTTACCGAGGAACCTCAACAACTAACAAATCGCACTTAATTCGATCGGATGTTCCTATCACATTTCCACTATATGAACGGTTGAATGAAATTTATTTAAATGCTGATATTTCTGGGATAAAAATAAGTCTCAATGAGTTAATTTTCGAAGATACTTAATAAGAAAATCCCAAAGCCTCACAATATTGAATAGAATTTAAAGCCTTTAATTGAGTATTTACAATTTCAGTCCATTTTTTTACGCCAAATGAATTAATGTAGGCTCCATCAACACGCTGCAATGTTCTTATGCACTCTCCATAACTACCCGGCTTTACATCTTGTGCGTTTATTGAACAATTAAGAAAAGTATTGCCAATAACGTTATTTTTTTGATCTTTATAAATTACTGAAACACCATTTATAGCCCGGCCAGTCGTGTTTTTCACCTGCAAACTCAAGATATAATTGGCAACAGATCCCGAACCATCACTATCAAAAATTAATCGTACACCACATCGATAATCTGTTTTTGCATTAGCCGAATTTAAGCTAATACTAAAAAATAATAACATCAAAAAAATTAAATACCGCATTGGCTTCAAAGCTTCCATATTTCTCACCACCTAGTGTTACCATTTACTATTAGTAAATGCATCATCATCTCTTTTCCATTTCGACCGTTTGGTTTTGTTTTGACAAATAAGCCTGGAAAATAGCACCCTCAGTAATTATTGCCACTGCCTTATTTTGGTCACTGTGAACAATTGGAATAACTTCACCAACAAAATTAGAGGCAATTTCCATCGCACTCTGAAGCGAAGCATCATGGTCGATAAAAACGCAGTCTTTATCAATAACCTCCGCAGATGATAATGAACCCTCTTTGTTAAATAATGAAAGAGAATTAGTCTTCCCTATAAATTCACCACTTTGGTTTACAACTATTAATTCTGATTGATCGATTTTGGACATTAACGATACAGCGCTCTCAACCGTTTCACTCTCCTTGATAGTATGAAAATTTGTCTCTGCAAACCGCAGTATGTCCGTTTCAGTCATAAATAAGCCAGTACGACCATCTGAGATATCTATTCCACGATTCAGCAACTGCACATCAAAATATGAGGAACCAAATCGCACTTGAACATAGCCAACAGAAATGGCTAAGCCAACTAATGAAGCAAGCGCATAGGCATAAGAATTTGTAAGCTCTAATACAATAATCACCATACAAATGGGCGCGCCAATTACTGCACCAGCTACAGCTGCAATGCCACTTATCACAAATGCTTGCTGAAAATCTTCAAAAATACCAACTGTTACTAAAAATGTTGACACAACTGCACCAGCAGCCGCACCTACTAGAATTGCAGGTGAAAATACACCTCCAAAAAAACCAAAGTTAAGTGAAATTGATGTTGCTAATATTTTTCCTATAAGAATTATAACTAAAAAGATTAGCGTATAACTGGAATTTAATACCCCTGAAACAGTTTCTGCTCCTAGACCCATGACCTCAGGCATAAAATGCCCAATAATACTAAGAGACAAAACACCAATTAAGTATTTAAAGAAGACTGATAGCTTATCTGAGCTAGCGAGTTTTGCAAAAAATAAAAGGCTCTTCATATATAGTATTGCGATTAGGCCAAAAATAGGCCCTGCTAGAAATGAAATAACTAAAATTAATAATAAATTAAAATTTTCAGAAGATACGTTGATTATATTTGTATCGCCCCATATTCCCGTCGAAACAGCATAGGAGATGCCAGAAGCCGTTGCTATCGCAAGGATAGACTTATGGGAGTAATGCCTCAAAATTGCTTCATGAGCAAAAATGAGTCCGGCAAGGGGAGCGCCAAAGCCTGAAGAAATGGAGGCTGCAACCCCTGCCCCGATATATAAATCTGGTGTAAAATTAAAAGGAACTGTTTTCTTTAGCCAAGCCCCAAGGGTTGTCCCGAAATGAACCAAGGGACCGTATTGACCAATACTCGCACCTCCACTTGCCGAGAAAAATGCCGCAAACGTGCTTATAAAACCAACTTTTAAGTCCGTCTCATTATTTGCTTTGTGTGCCAAATAAATGCTGTCTGAAACACTTTGAAATGGTTTTCCGTTAATTAAAATTCTAGAATAATGTACGAGAACAAGTGCCATTGAAAGCGTTATAAGATAAAAAAATATGTTGGGATCCCGCGCAAATAATCTTTCTGAATAATCCGAAACAAGGACAATGCCCAATCGAAAACCCTGGGCCGCAAAGGCACCACCAATACCCAGAATTACTCCTACTAAAATGGAAGCAATTAAATATTTTATAACATCAACTGAATTATCTAAACGCAAAAATACCTCATTAGCTGGTGTTTATTTTTGTTCATCCCTCAACTTTTTGACATGGTCAATGAGCGCATCAGCCTGTGATTTTGACATTCCAAATTTTTTCCTGAGCGCATCTAGGGATGCTTCCTCATCACTATCTAAAACTCCATCCAGTAGAGCGTCTCTTACTTGATCTTCAAAAATAATTTTTCTTCTTTCCATCTGCTTATTGAAGGCGTTGGCCACAATACCAGTAAGGAGAGCAACAACTACTACGCCAAATATTGCCGTTATAGCTGCAATACCCTTTCCAAACACAGTAATTGGGCTCACATCACCATAGCCTACTGTCGTCAATGTTATTATTGACCAATACATAGCATCTGGAATTGATCGAAAATCTTCCGGTTGAACTTTATGTTCAGCATAATAAATGAGCGAGGATGATAAAACAAAAGCAACTGAAAAAATATACAATGTTGTCACGAACGATTTTTTTTCTTCGACAATAGCTCCAAAAAGATCATCCAACGCGGAATTATAATGATTTAATTTCAGTATTCGCAATAAACGCAGAGCCCTTAGCACACGCAAATCCAAACCAGGAAATAATGCCTGAATGTAAAAGGGCAAAATAGCTACCAGGTCAATTAATCCATAAAAACTAAAAATATAACGAACCCGCGATTTCAGTGGAGAGTCTGTAAAATCAACACCTCTCTTAGCCGGTGCAGACCAGACGCGCGCAATATACTCGACTGAGAATACAACTACCGAAAATAGTTCAAAATTGTATAACCATGTTCCATAACTCATTTGGAGTGTAGGAACTGACTCCAAAGCAACGGCTATTAAGTTTAAAACCACAAGTGAAAAGAGACTAAGATCCCAAATTCGTGAAGTACGATCACCTAACGCTGCAGGTTCCAAGACTCGCAGGACGTTGGCCTGTATTATATTATATTGACTACTCATGCGGTATGATCAGATATTTTACTAAAATATACTAGTTTTTTATTATTACTGTTTAGGTTCAGCTTAGGTTTTCCAGCGGCGATGAGGTCCAGTATCAATATGGATAAAGCCGGAGTAAACGCCAAGGCCTCCAGGTGTAAGTTTTTTCGCAACCTTTTCTAAATTTCCAATCGACCTGTTTTTTACTTTAAAATCTATAGCTCTCCCAACTAAATGCATGGAGTTTTTCGCTACTCTTGAGCTATTCTGCCGTAGTTTCTCATTAGTCTTTTGAGTTCTATATCCCGAAGTAACATCAACCGCTAATTCTCTATCAGCACCAAGTAAGGCTTCACAAATTTTTAAAAAATTTTTAATTACGCCACGGTCCATTTGAATAGTTTTATTTTCTCGCCAATCACGAAAGAAGTAATCAAGCACATCATAATTCAATTCATTATCAAAAAACGCAGACTTAATACGGTATGAGTATGTCTCAGAAGTATTAGCATTTCGTAGGTTTAAGCTAAATCGTTTCTGAGGCCTGTAAAAAGAATTTTCATTATAATTTAGAAACTTATCTGTTGCTCCACTCAGCTCGGGCTCTGGATCAAAGTATAAACTATCTAGATCACCAAAATTCTTTTTAGCGCTATTTGGAAAAAAATTTGAGTTCGAACCTGAATTAATTAAAGGCAATTTTCGTGCGTTCAAATCAATAATTGGCGTTGCAGCTTCACAAACACCAGCGGCCAGGAGACCAATTGCAAATGTTCTCCGAGATAATTTTTTCCTAGTCATCATGACCTTACAAGAGCAATTTAAGTGCCATTCTCGACAGCATTAAAAAATCTTAAAATCACAAAATAACGGATGCATAAAAAAACTAAATAATAGGAAATCACAGCTAAATTTAGTTACACTAATGTCGTTTACTTTATTATGGAAAATGAAGATGTAACAAATCACTTTGAATGGGCAATAATGCTACTTAAGCATCAATTCGATAAAGACCCGTATTCTTTGACTACTGATCAAATAGAAGTTCTTAAATTGCATCATCAAATAGAATTCGACAATACAGTTGAAGAGTAAAAATATCTCACTCTAAGAGTGAATTATAAATCTTAATTATTTGATAAAATTTCCGATACGTCTATATATTTCACTATAATTTACAAAATTTGAATTAAACCTTGGAGAATAAAATGTCCCAACTTGAGTGTGGCACTTGTAAATTTGCTTTCATGGAAAAAGATCGCCGTGACGAAGTTCAAATAGAATGTAGAAGACAACCACCTATTTTATTCAATAGTGGAAGCTTAGCTAAATTTCCTAAAATACTACCGAATTGGTCGTGTGGTGAGTATACTTTAGGCGATCAAAACTTTTGGGATCTCGAAAGCAGCTAAGAGGTAAGTTTTGGTTTTCTTACCTTAGTTTTTAGAATGATGAGTTTAGATACGATCTGTAAGAACCATCAACTAAGCTAACAAGACTGGATTGCGATTTATTAGCTTGCGCTAATACCGTTGTAGCAACATCTTGTTGTATTTGCCTTCTCGTCAAATTCACAGTCTCAATTGAGAAATTCAAGTCGCTGAGCGTACCACTTCCTAAAGCAAATTGTGATCGTAAATCCGTCGTGATGTTTATCGCCTCTTCAAGTGTACCGTATTGTGAACTTGCTTGAGTTCGAGCAAGATTTAGACGACCCTGAACAATTTCTATTTTCTTCGTCAAGACGACAGCACTATCAGTTCCGCCCTCACTGGGCTGCGTGGTAAAGTCTAAAGAAGGAACAATCATAAATGGGCCATCAGATGCGGGTGAATCAAAGC
>JAQWIK010000040.1 GCA_029248915.1 Paracoccaceae bacterium
TCGTAACTGTTATGGGTGATGAATCCTTTATGAGTTAATCGCCATAAAAAGTTTGGAAGTTTTTAAAAAAGCCTGGACTGATAAGATCGGGCTTTTTCATTTTCTGATTAATTTTTATCGAATGTTGCCAAAGTTATCGTAAGCTTGATGTACTCTACATAAGAGGAAAAAATTTAAAAGTTTACGGCCTTCATCTCCGCAGTTAAGCTTTTCGCTAGGAAATAAATTTGAAAAAAACTTAGTTGTAGAGTGGATCTTGGCATGGAAGCTTCGACAGATGATTTTACCGAAATGACAGCAACTGAAGCTGTTGCTTGTCTTCGGTCAAGAGAGGTGTCCCCTCTGGATTTAGTTGAAGCTTCTATTAGGCGTATTGAGACTATCGATACTGAAGTTAATGCTTTGCCTATTCATTGTTTTGACCAAGCTCGTGATCAAGCAAAATCCCTTGATTTAGAAAGACACATAGCAAATCCAAAATCACTCTGTGGTTTACCCATTGCTGTAAAAGATTACAATGACCTCGGTGGGGTTGTCACAACTTACGGTTCTCCAATATTTGCCAATAACGTGGCAGAAAAATCTGATGCAACTGTAAGGAAATTACAAAGTAATGGGGCTATTGCTGTAGCTAAATCTAATGTCCCGGAGTGGGCGGGTGGCCATACATTCAATCCTGTTAATGGTTTGACCCGCAACCCTTGGGATATGCAGAAAAGTGCTGGAGGTTCTTCTGGAGGATCAGGAGCAGCCTTGGCAAGTGGGCTTGTTTGGCTGGCTACAGGTAATGATCTTGGTGGTAGTTTACGAACACCAGCTGCGTTTAACGGTGTCGTTGGTTTGCGACCCAGCCCAGGCAGGGTACCTCGAGGAACGCGTTTACCCGCTATGGATACACTTTGGGTCGAAGGACCTATGGCGAGAAATGTGGATGACTTAGCTCTTATGCTCGATGCTGGAGTAGGGCATCAAATTGATGACCCTTTATCCTTTGAGCATTCGGGATCTTCTTTTGTTGATTTTTTAAAGGGGACTGATATTCCAAAGCGTGTTGCCTTTAGCCCTGATCTTTCCATTGTTTCAATGGAAAAGGAAATCGCGGAAGTTTGCGGTGGTGCAACAACAGTATTTGCAGATATTGGAGCTGAGGTGACCGATGAAATCCCTGATTTCACGGGTGTGCTTGAGGCGTTTCAAACACTTCGTGCTGTTTTGTTCGCCACGATGATGGAACCAATCCTGAAGCAGCATCGTGATGATATAGCTCCAGAGATTATTGGTAATATTGAACGCGGTTTGAACATTTCGCCATCACAGATATTTGAAGCAGAACGGGTTAGAATTGAGCTGTTTAAGAAGATTTTAAACTTCTTTGAAAAACACGATTTTTTAATTTGTCCTGCTGCCTCAATAGCGCCATTTCCAGTTGATCAGCGTTATGTAACGGAAATCGATGGCAAAGCCTGTGAGACCTATATTGACTGGTTTTCGATTACTTTTGCGCTGACTATGACAGCCTGCCCTACAATAAGCGTCCCTTGTGGATTTACATCTGATGGATTGCCGGTTGGTATTCAAATTATGGGCAAACCGAGAGGTGAGGCTGCACTACTACTCGTGGCAAAGCGATTTGAAGAAGCCATTGGGATCGCAGCCCAGTTGCCTATCAATCCACAAAAAAAATAGCTAATTTAGGATATTTTTATGAGTTCAAAAAACAATCACAATAATAAAGTTATTATCACCTGTGCAATTACTGGTGCAATCCACACACCAACAATGTCGCCTTATCTTCCTATTACTCCGGACGAAATAACGACACATGCAATTGCTGCCGCTGAGGCGGGTGCTGCGATTTTGCATCTTCATGCACGCAATCCAGAAACTGGGCAACCGGATCAGTCACCGGAAGGTTTTGCACCATTTCTACCGCGTATTAAACAAGGTACAAATGCAGTTGTTAATATTACGACTGGTGGTAGCCCATATATGACTGTTGAAGAAAGAGTAGAGCCAGCAGCAAAGTTTAAACCAGAAGTTGCTTCACTTAACATGGGGTCAATGAATTTTGGGCTCTACCCGATGTTGAACCGTTTTAAGGAGTTTAAATTTGAATGGGAGCGTGAACACTTGGAGGGCTCGCGCGATCTAGTTTTCAGGAATTCGTTTAAGGATATCGAGTATGTGCTGAAAACATGTTACGGAAATGGTACAAGATTTGAATTTGAGTGCTACGATATTTCACACTTGTACAATTTAGCTCACTTTGTTGACCGAGGATTAGTAAAAGCACCGTTTTTTGTTCAGTCAGTTTTTGGCTTACTTGGCGGGATAGGACCACATCCGGAAGATGTCATGCACATGAAACGTACGGCTGATCGGTTGTTTGGAACTGATTACCGATGGTCTGTTCTCGGTGCTGGGGCAAATCAGTTTAGGGTCGCAGCTCAGGCAGCTGCTCTAGGAGGTAACGTTCGAGTGGGTTTAGAGGACAGTATCTGGGCTGGGAAAGGTGAGTTGGCAAAATCAAATGCTGTACAAGTCTCAAAAGTTCGCCAGATTATTGAAAGCCTTGGGTTGCAGGTAGCGACACCGGACGAGGCGCGAGAAATTTTATCTCTTAAAGGAGGCGATCAGGTTAACTTTTGATTTTTATGAAATTCTAAAATAGTCTGATTCAACAATGCTGGACCGTACTGATAAGCATTGTGGATTTTGTGAAATAATTTCTAAGGTATTTGATAAATGAAAAATGCAAAGCCAATTATATTTGATGGTCATAATGATGTGCTTTCAAAAATTTTTAACGAAGGTGGAGCGGCTAAAGCTGCATCATTTCTCGATGGTCGTGAAGGTGCAATAGATCTGAAAAAAGCAGAATTGGGCGGGTTTGGAGGTGGGTTCTTCGCAGTATATGTACCGTCGCAATTTGATCTAGAATTCAGCTATAAAGAAATGGAAAAGGCAAGTTATAGTCTGCCTTTACCAGAACCTATTGAGTGGAGTAAGGCAGTTGCCGTCGTTGCATCACAGGTAACAATTCTACGTGAATTAGAAAGGCTAGGTGGTCTAATAATTTGCCACAGCGTATCTGATATTCGCAGCGCTTTTAAAGATGGCAAAATTGCTGCGATTTTTCATATTGAAGGCGCTGAGGCGATTGATCCAGATCTTCATATGCTAGAAGTCTTACATTCTGCTGGCTTGCGCTCTATTGGACCAGTTTGGAGCCGTCCCACGATTTTTGGAGAGGGTGTACCATTTAGCTTTCCATCAACACCGGATACTGGTTCAGGGCTTACCGAGCTAGGAATCGCACTAGTAAAGCGATGTAATGAATTGAAAATCATGATTGATTTATCTCATTTGAATGAGGCTGGTTTTTGGGATGTAGCACGTCACTCAAATGCGCCTCTAGTGGCTACACACTCAAACGCCCATTCGATCACACAACATTCTCGTAATCTAACTGACGAACAGTTGCGAGCAATTGCAGATAGCGATGGTATGGTAGGTCTGAACTTTGCAACTGCCTTTCTGCGCGAAGATGGGAAAATGTTAGCCGACGTTCCATTAAGTCAGATGCTGAAGCATCTAGACTATCTTTTAGAAATTCTCGGTGAGGATCGAGTTGGGCTTGGATCGGATTATGATGGAGCAGTTATGCCTGACAAATTAATGGATTTATCTGGCCTTCCAAATTTAAGGCTGGCAATGAAAGACCATGGGTATGATGAGGCGATAATTAAAAAAATATGCCACGAAAATTGGTTACGTGTTTTGCAGAAGACTTGGGGTTATTGAATTGGAACTATTAAGATGTTGAAACAAGAAAGAGCTGCGTTCATTTCTAAACGGTTAAATGAGATCTACCCTGAAACGCCGGTTCCTCTAAATCATAAAGATGCCTATCAACTTTTAGTTGCTGTTTTGTTGAGTGCGCAGTGCACTGATGCTCGGGTAAATATAGTAACACCAGGCCTTTTTGCTAAAGCTAGCAACGCTCAAGATATGGCAGTCTTAGAAGAAAACGAAATATTGGAAGCGATAAAATCTTGTGGGTTAGCACCAAAAAAATCTCGTGCAATAAAACGACTATCAGAAATTGTTGTGGAAAATTATAATGGAGAAGTCCCAGATAATTTTGCTTCATTAGAGGCTTTACCTGGAGTTGGTCATAAAACTGCTTCTGTCGTTATGTCACAATGGTTTGGCTTTCCTGCCTTCCCAGTTGATACCCATATTCATCGTCTGGCACAGCGATGGGGACTTACTAAAAAAAATAATAATGTAGTAAAAACAGAACGTGATTTGAAACGTATATTTCCAAAAAATCTATGGAATAAATTGCATTTGCAAATTATTTTCTATGGTAGAGAATTTTGTTCAGCACGGGGATGTAGAGGTGTGCAGTGCGAAATATGTACAACCTGTTATCCAAAAAGAAAGAAACCATTTGATTGATTATTTTTTTTATTTTTAATTATTAATAAGCTAATAATTGTTCAAAAATAATTTTTGGGGGCACTATTTTGAAATTAGCTAAAGAAACTATATGGCATTTCACCTGTGACTTCTGTAATTTATGGTGGTCCTTTGCCTCTTCCGACGGATATGAGCCAAAAGATAGTATTTTTTGTCCTCACTGCGGAAAGAAAAATAAAATAGAAGATAATTAGTTCTCAAAATTAATTTTGTAACCAGAATTAATCATTCCAGAGACTAGTAGAAAGATATTTCAATCCACTATCACATATTACTACAGCAATGGTTTTGCCTATCATATCTCCAGAAAGTAATTGCAATGCTGCGGCTACATTTGCACCAGAAGAATACCCTCCAAATATACCCTCATACTTTGCAAGTTCTTTGGTAGTTTTTTGAGCTTCATCTCCGGATATTTGGATAAATCCGTCAACTGGAACTTTATCTAGGAACTTTAGCTCTGGAATAATATATCCTCCGCCTTGAATTGGGTGGTAGGGGTTTGTAACCTGCTGTCCAGCTGCCACTGCTGCGCCTTCAGGTTCAACAACAAAACACTGAACCTCGCTATTACGCTCTTTAAGAGCTTTTGCGATGCCTTTATACGTGCCGCCCGATCCCAAGAAATCAGCAAAAGCGTCTAAGTTTCCATTTGTTGCTTCCCATATCTCGGGAGCCGTATTGTTGTAATGAGCTTGCCAATTACCATCTCGGTAAAATTGATCTGCCCTGAATGCTTTGCGTTGTTTAGTGATTTTTTTAGCCACTTCATCTACTAAATCTAGGTCTCCTCCCGATACTTGACCTGGACTGGAGTTA
>JAQWIK010000041.1 GCA_029248915.1 Paracoccaceae bacterium
ATATGCCTTCCGAGGAAGATAGTTAAGTTATCTAATTTTATTCGTTTATTTTATAATGTTGATGCATTAAAATATCTTAAATAGGGGCCTTAGCTCAGCTGGGAGAGCGCTACAATGGCATTGTAGAGGTCAGGGGTTCGATCCCCCTAGGCTCCACCAAATACCCAAACTTCCCATAGTAATCATATATACTTTAGAGCATCTGTTCCACGCATATCGCTTGCGATCAGTATTGAGTAAATATAGAACCCTTTCTTGTTAACAGCTAATATGTTTCACAGGAAAAAACTCATGGATAGAATACTTGTTGCGCTTCGGATATACCCTGGAAAAGTAAAAAGACCCTTAAATGGCTATCCAAATGATAAAATCAAGCTCGTAACACTGAGCATAAGCCAGTTACGAAAATCCTTAAAAAAGTATGATTATAAGATTATTTTGATCAATGATGGTTTTAATGAAGCTGATCTAAATTCTATTTTGGGATCAGGCAAGGCAGATATTCTTGAGATTATTAACACAGGCGGAATAGGAAATTATGCAACCTTTGAATTACAAATTTCAAAATTGTTAGAAAACTCCAACTTTAATTACCTATATTTTGCAGAGGATGATTATTTATACCAAGAAAATTTTGTAGATCTTAATTTGCAACTGCTGAATAAATTTCAGTATGCAACGGGTTATTATCATCCAGATTATGTAAATTTTAACTTACATAAAAGTTTTTTACCAAAAGAAAATTGTCCACAAATTAGCACTACATGTAGTTTTTGGACGACAAGAAGCGTCTTGTTGCAGGATGTGACTCGCTTGCATATGTATCGTAAGCTAGGTGATCTTGGCTTCTGGCTTCTTTTAACATGCTCATTTCGCCAAATATTATATCGCTTTTTATTATGTTTATGCTCACCTAGGGAGCTTAAACTTTGTTCTCGTATTTTAAGAACATTGTTTGTGAAAGGGAGTAAATTTTTATTCTCAAATCCGCGTGAGCTAGCAGCATGTTATCCTTCTACAAGTACCCACGTAGATGAAAAATATGTTGGTATCGGTTGGGTTTAACTAGGCAGTTCAGTTTAGTTAAGCATCGGAAAAGACGTATATTTTTTTGTTATATCTAGTGGAAATCATCTTTACCCAAAAGCCCTTAATAAAGATTAAATCTGAATATCCAACGTTATTTTCTTGTGACTTTAGTGAAGATGAAGTCGGCTATTAGATCTTTAAAATGTTTAAAAGCCTTAATATCATTATTCTGCCTTTACAGGATTCTGAACCTGACATTTACTGAATGTGCTGATCGATTTTTGTGTTGCGTATCTTGTTTGAAAGAAATGGAGTTTTAATGCGTTATATGTTTATTCTTTTCCCGATTTTATTCGCAACCACTGTTGCCTCTGAGGGAATGTTCTCGTGGCTTTTCAGTTCGGGTGAAAAGATAACTGCAAGCGTTAAATTGGTGAATAAGTGCCAACTGGATTCTAAATATTTTATTGTGCGTGATTTAGAAAGTGGAAAGAGTGCACCGTTTATAAATGGTCTTGCGAAACTGGCAACCAAAACCAAATCCTCTGTACAGCTGCAGTTGTCGCAATCTGTTAAAAATGTAACTTTTGCAGGAAATGCAGTTGCAGCAAAAAAGAAAATGAAGCTTGTTGCTGATTGCAGTAAAAGAAATTTAAACGATATTTCGAAAAATTAATTTTGAAATATATTATTTGAAAGTTGAAATATTTATTCATTGAAAAATTGTTATAGATAGTATCTAAATGATACTATAGGCTGCCAACGATTAATTTCCTTGAGTTAGTCTTGGCAATCTTAACCAGAACCCTAGTCCACTCCTTTCTTTTGACTAGGGTTCTATCTTTTCTTTAGCAGTAATCGCCAAAGTAGAATTCCAGTCGAGGAAATAAGCCAAATCAACCACCAATATTTAATTGCTAAAGGTGGTAAAAAGAAAAGGCTAAATAAGCCGAATAGAGAACCGCCGATTACAATGTTAACTAATTCTTTGACCCATTTTGGTTTGTTCATATTATTATTTTCATGTCAAAATTTATTAGACCCTAGCTTCAATTACCATATTAGACGCTGTCTTATATGTCATTTCAACTTGCGAAAATCCACCATCATTTAAAACATTTGTCAGTTTTTTGAGACCTGCCTGAGCGCCTAAAGCCAGTCCCCCTTTTTGCGATTTTGACGCAGGTACACAAGCTATTGTAGAAAAGGAGTAATACATTTGTCCTATAATATTAAAGTTCTTTGAAACCTCATCATTTGCATAGGGTTCAATGATCATCAAAGCCCCTCCCACCTTCAATTTTGTTTTAGCGTAACTTACAGCCGCCACGGGATCTCCCATGTCGTGTAGACAATCAAAAAAGGAGATTACATCAAACTCACCAGTGTAATTTTCGGCAGAAGCAACTTCATAAGTTAAATTATTCAGGTTTTTCTGCTCTGCTATTTTTTTTGCTTCATGTATTGACTGTTTGTGCGGGTCTATACCTTTAATTGAAGAGTGAGAAAATTGCTCTGCAATCATTGTTGTAGAATGACCAAATCCACATCCTATATCGGCAAAGCTACCCCCTTTGGTCAAGGTTGCAACTGCGCCTTTTATACTTGGGAGCCACTTATTTATCAGGAATATAGAATATGCAGGTTTAAAAAAACGGGCAGAACCTGACAAACAACATGGGTGAAGTGATCCCCATTCTGTTCCTTCCCCTGTTTTAAAATTTTGCTTGATTAAATGGTAATTATGAACTGCTCCTACTAAATTTTCGAAGCCACCAATCATTAAGGATGGGCTATTTTCATCACCTAAGACACTATATTGTTCATCTGAAAGTGAGAAAAATTCTGTTTTACTATCATAGCTGACATAGCTTGCGGCACTTAAGGCTAGTAACCATTCGCGCAAATAGCGATGATCCATTTCTATTTTTCTTGCAAACTTTTCTGATGAACAAGGTCCAAATTCATACAATTTTTCAAATAAGCCTAATTCGTCTCCGATCATCATGATAGGAATTATTGCGCCTGCCGCTATATCTTTCATGACCTTTGATTGTAGTTCACGGACCTTTTCAATATTTGGCATGAATATCTCCCAAAAAGACTGTTATAAAAAATAATGGTTAGATTTTGGCTCTTATGATGCTTTTCTTAAAGTACTGTAAATTTAAGAAGTTAAATAGTTCCTTTGACGGGATGTGGCTGATTTTAAAACCAGCCACAATAGTGTCTTAGGCATATATTTTATCATGTAGGCCGTTTATTAGAACAACACTGGCCACAACAAAAACTATTGAAATTATTGTATCTTCAGTTTTGTTAATAATCGTATACCCTTTATCAATTATGCCAAACCTGGTGCCCAAATCATAAAACAACTGATATAGTGATGTCAAAAGACCTAAAATAAAGTAAATCCATGCACCTTCAATTGAAGTAAAAAGTAAATAGATCCCAACTAAAACTAGGGGGACAATGAAAGAGCCTATTAGTCTTATAGGAGCGATCGCGCCTTCACCCACTTGATAGTCAGCTATAATTTTTTTTGGATTAAGAATTACAAGATAGCTGTAAAAACTCAGGCCAAGAAGCTGAATTAAAAAAAGTATTAAATATAAAATACTGCCGCCAAAATTTTCTACCATAACATTTCTCCGTGATTTAAAAATTTTATATTCTAATATTTAGTATCAGAAGTTTAGCGATGCATTTATTTTGAATAAAGAAGTATCGTTGCGTCAAATATACAGATGAAAATTGCTTTACGTAGTCAACATAAAATTTATAGATATAACCTAGATCTAATCTCTTATCTGGCTTAACACTCGAATGATAGCATCAAAGATGTTATCCGAAGGATGTTTTTCACAATAATCTCGGGTAGATTTATAAAGAGTATCTATTTCTACCAAACCTGTAGACCTATTTTCCATAGCATTTACGCCTGTAAAAAAACCAAAGATGTAAGCTGTGTAAGCAAATTGATATACTTGGTCCGTTTGAGAACCGGTACTGGTTTTCAGTATCATCTCGTTGCAGCTTTCTTTTCCAAAGCCGAGCATAGCAAATTCAGACTTTGCTGAAGTTGACAACGATATAATACATAAAAACGGTATTAGTATTTTGTTCATTAATAGCTATGGTGTTAATGTTCTGATCATTTTATGGCTGGGATGGTAGGATTCGAACCTACGATACTCTGTACCAAAAACAGATGCCTTACCACTTGGCTAAATCCCACCAACGCAGCAGTATTTACGATGGACGAAAAGAGTGTTCAAGACCTAATCTCTTTTTTATTTAAATTACTCAACCAATCGGGGTCCATTTCTGGCACTGAAGAAAGTAAAAGCTCCGTATAATCAGGGTGGGGTGGGCTGAAAACTTCTGTCTTCAATCCTTGCTCTACTACCTCTCCCTGGTTCATCACAACGACTTGGTCAGCAATAGCTTTCACAGTTGAAATATCATGAGTAATAAACAAATAGGTCAATCCTAATTCTTCTTGCAATCGCAATAATAGCTTTAATATTCCTTCCTGAACAATCTGATCCAACGCTGAGGTAACCTCATCACAGATAATAAAATCAGGCTCAGCGGCCAGTGCACGGGCAATGCAGATGCGCTGTTTTTGGCCACCAGACAATTCGCCTGGCAGCCGCTCCGTAAAGCTGACATCGAGCTCGATCATCTCAAGTAGTTCTACGATACGTTTGGTTTGCTCTGACCCACGCATGCCAAGATAAAACTCAAGTGGTCGACCAATTATTTCTCTAACGGTTTGACGCGGGTTCATCGCAGTATCTGCCATCTGATAAATCATCTGAATCCGGCGTTTTTGATCTTTGCTGCGATTAGAAAGTGTTGGTGGCAAATCCTCACCATCAAATCTCACAATTCCAGACATCTGCGGCAAAAGCCCGGTTATAACTCTTGCTGCAGTTGATTTTCCGGAGCCAGACTCGCCCACAACAGCCACGGTCGATCCCTTAGGGACCTCAATACTAACATCATGTAATACTTTTTCTAGACCGTAGGCTGCGTCAATAGACTGTAAGGACAAAATTGAAACTTCAGCCTCCTGTTGAGTCTTTTCAAGTGACCTTACTGACCAGAGTGACTTAGTATACTCCTGCTGTGGTGCATTTAACATCTGGCGGGTAGGCGCCTCTTCAACTTCGTTACCATAACGTAAAACTTTTATAACATCAGCCATTTGAGCCACTACGGCCAAGTCATGTGTAATGTAAATTGCTGCCGTATTAAATTCTTCCACTATCGATCTCATCGATGCCAAAACTTCAACTTGCGTCGTGACATCAAGAGCTGTTGTCGGTTCATCGAAGATTAGAAGATCTGGCCTAGGCGACATCGCCATCGCCGTCATCACTCGCTGTAATTGCCCTCCCGAAACTTGATGTGGATAACGCTCTCCAATATGTTTCGGGTCTGGCAAATTTAAGACGCTATATAAGTGCTGCGCATCTTTATAGGCAGATGCCTGGTCTTTTATACCCGCACGTATGGTTGAAGCCGTAGTCTGCACTATCAATCTATGCGCAGGATTAAACGAGGCTGCAGCAGACTGAGCTACGTAAGTCATACGGTTGCCCCAAAACTTACGTTTTTCTCCGTCTGTTAGTTTAGTTAAATCGACACCGTCAAATATAATCTCACCTGCTGTAATGCGACATCCTGGTTGCGTGTAACCCATAGCAGCAAGACCCAGTGTTGACTTACCTGCACCCGACTCACCAATTAGCCCTAGAACTTCACCAGCGTGCAATGTGAGATCAATACCATTAATAATATCATGCCATTTCTCATCCGAGAAACCCTGTATTTTTAATCCCTTAATTGATAAAAGGACATCACCTTTTTTTGTCTTTTTATTCATCATGTAGCCCACTAGTTTTGTGTAAGAACCAGTCTACAACAAAGTTGATGGCTACTGTAAGAAGTGCAATTGCGGCTGCTGGCAAAAGTGGAGTAAGGCCTGCCTTCAAATCATATTGGGCAAACATTATCAAAGACGCATTATCACGCACCATCGACCCCCAATCAGCTGTGGGAGGCTGTATTCCAACACCAAGAAAAGAAAGGGCTGCTATAGTCAAGAACACGAAACAAAACCTTAGCCCAAACTCAGCAATCAAAGGTGGCATGATATTTGGTAAGATTTCACGCCGCATTATCCAGCCAAGTCCCTCACCACGCAAGCGCGCGGCTTCAACATAGTCCATAACTACTACGTTTAAAGCTACCGCCCGAGTCAAACGGAATACTCGAGTGCTGTCCAAAACCGCTATTATTAAAATTAAATTAGTAACGGTTGATCCAAAAATTGATAGAAGAACTAAAGCAAATATCAAGCTAGGTATCGCCATCAAGACATCAACTGAACGGCTAAGAAATTGATCCAACCAACTTCTATTTATTGCAGCGGCAAGCCCTAAAGTTCCACCAATTAGGAAAGCTAGAAACGTAGTTGCGACTGCTATGCCAACTGTATTTCTCGCACCGAAAATCATGCGTGAGAAAATATCCCTGCCAATTTGATCAGTGCCAAAAATATAAGTTGAGCTCCAAGGCGCGTATGGTTCAGGGAAAACCTGTGCCTCCCCATACGGTGCAAAAAATGGAGCAAATATTGCTAAAATTGCATATATAAAAATTACCAACATTCCAAAACGAGCTGTCCAAGGTGATTTAGATAATTCTATCTTTGCGCGTGTCCAAAAAGTGCGTTTTTCAACTACGGAGCCAACTTCGCCAGCTGCTGAATATGTATTTTTCCCCTGTGTCATTTTGGATGGAGTAACCTTGGATTTGTTATAATCCCAATAATATCAGCAATTAAGTTTAATAAAATATATGTTATGGCAAATATCAAGGCACACCCCTGTACAACTGGAATATCTCTACTCGTGACGGCATCAACCATTAATTGCCCAACGCCAGGATAAACAAATACTACTTCAACAACAACAACGCCAACAACTAAGTAAGCTAAATTAAAAGCAATTACTGTAGCAATTGGAGCCCAAGCATTTGGCAGAGCATGTTTAAGAATGACTTCAGTCTGGGATGCACCGGATAATCTAGCCATTTGTATGTATGGACTAGCCAAGAGGTTAATAATCGCAGCTCGGGTCATTCTCATCATATGAGCCACAATAACAAGCGTAAGGGTTAACGCTGGAAGGGCGCTTCTATATAAACGCTCTGTAAATGGAGTTGAGGCGTCAACATTGGCAAGTGATGGAAATACTGGATAGAGCGATGATAGCAATAAAATGAGAATGTATGCCACAAAAAATTCTGGGAAAGATATTGTCGTTAAAGTTGTCGTATTGACTGTTCTATCATAAATAGAATTGCGATAAAGAGCACTAGTAATGCCTAAAAATAGCGAAATTGGAACCGCAACTATAGCCGTGATACCTGCTAAGAATAGAGTGTTCCAAAGTCGGGGTGCAAGTAAGTCAATAACTTCTCTTGATCTGTCGGTGCCTGATGCATTCCGGCCAGAAAAAGAGGTCCCTAAATCTCCTTGAATTGCACTCCCAACCCACTGCATATACCTTATATAGGGAGGTTCGTCTAAACCTAACTCTCGCCTAAAGGCGGCTACAGTTTCTTCGGTAGCAGCTTGTCCCAAAATTGCTTGCCCGAAATCGCCGGGGAGCATTTCTATCGCAGAAAATATAATGATAGAAACAATAAAAAGAGTGGCCAGTCCTAAGCCAAGTCGCCCAAGAACGGTCTTTAAAACAGGATGCACTAGTTATTTACCTTACTGACAGAAAATAAATATGGGCCCTATCATTAGGGCCCATAGTTTTAATGGTTAATTTTCTAATCAGGCAAACCACCAACGTTCAACGCACTTAGCGCCATCGCTATCCCAATTAGCAGCTATGTTCTCGTCAGTTGCGATGCCTTTAGAATTCGCACTCACGTAGCTGTTAAATATTGGACAGATTGTTCCACCATCGTCGTAGATTAAGCGCTGACATTCATAATATAACTCTCGGCGCTTACTATCATTTAACTCGGCGCGGGCTTCTTTGACGAGGCTATTGAACTTAACCGCAGAGTCGGTAGTTTTCCAAGCAGTGTCATTCCACTCAGTATCGTCAGTATATGCAGCAGAGAACATCCAGTCTTCTGTTGGTCTTCCGCCCCAATAACATGCACACCATCCTTTTGCGTCATTGTTCCAGACGTTAGACCAGTATCCATCTTTTGGTTCTCTAACCACTTCGATTTCCATGCCAGCTTCTGAAGCAGAGGCAGCCATAAGTTGGGCAGCATCAACTGCTCCAGCAAAAGCTGCGTCGGCTGCAGAAAGTTGAATCTTTCCTGAGTGCCCAGATTTTTTGTAATGAAAAGCAGCTTTGTCAGCATCAAATTCTCTCTGTGGTAAATCTGAATTGTGATATCTGTTAGCTGTGGAAATTGGATGATCGTTTCCGACTGCACCATAGCCCAATAGTATTTTATCGACTAATTCTTGTCGCTTAATAGACCATTTAAGAGCCATTCTTAGGTCATAATTATCAAAAGGTGGAACATTTAATCTCATTGGGAATGTGTAGTGTGCTGTACCAGTAGCATCCCAAATATAAATATCTTTGTTTCGTTTGAATAGGTTAACTGTTTTTAGATCTACCCTGTCCATTGAATCAATATCACCAGATGTAAGAGCGTTTTGCCGTGCAGTTGGATCAATGATTGAAATCAATTCGACTTCGTCAAAATGAGCCTTTCCTTCTTTCCAATAATTTGGGTTACGCTTCAGAACTGACTTAACGCCTGGTTCAAAAGACTGGAGAATATAACCACCAGTACCTACACCTGACGCCATGTCTCCGGCTGGTCTAATTGATATATGATAGTCACTGACGATAAATGGAAAGTCGGCATTTGGATTTTCTAATTCAAATATTACTTTGTTTTTTCCATCTGCTTTCAATGATTTAACCTGGGTTAGAAGTCCTTTAGCAGCAGATGTTGAGTCCTCACCCATGTGGTGATTATAACTAGCAACCACGTCTTCCGAGGTCATGGTTTTTCCATTATGAAACTCAACGCCTTGTCTTAGATTGAAAACCCATTTTTGGGCATCATCGGACTCAAAACTTTCAGCCAATTCTGGGATTAGCTCACCAGTATTGCTTACCTCAGTCAGGTGGTTTCCGAAAGTATATCCATTTACAAGAGTGAAGTGGTTCTCTGATGTTGCTGAGTCCAAGGTATCTGTTGTAGATCCATGGCCTAAGCCCATTCGAAAACGTCCACCGCTTTTTGGGGTTGCAGCAGCAACTTGACCTGCCAGTGAAAGTGCCGAAGGTAATGCGACACCTGTAGCTAGTAAAGATCTGACGAAAGTTCGACGATCAATCTGGCCGCTTTTATATTTGAGCTCTTGCATGGCTCTGTACTCTAATTTACTCATATTATTCGACTCTCCCTATGTGTTATCCTTATTTCTTCTCAATCATGCAAAATGCTTTAGCCAAATAGCAAGCGAAAACTGTATTTTTATAGATAATGACGAACTAAATTAGGAAATTAATGCGAATCCCGACTAATAGCTTCAGAAAATTCTTTCTCGAAGAGCAGAGCTTCATTTTCGTAAGCTTCTAATTTTGCGTGAATATAAAAATTATCAGCATCACTATGCATAGTTGCAAATGTTTCTGTGCGAGTTCTCCAGTTTCCGCGATTTCTTTCTTCTGTCCAGTGTGTTCGCCCTTCAGCTGAAAGGGGGTCATTGGGGTGTATAGTCCACCATTCACGGGCTACTGACCCAATTTCTAAACCATGAGCACTGTCTCGGACCAATCCAAAGTCATCTACAATCTCAAGAATTGACTGGTCCGACCCAATATCACGAGTTACCTTCCTAATATTTGAAGACTTTCGGATAGTTTCAGTTTTCCATGGTTCGTCTGTCTTTTCCGTTAAAAAGCTGCGCATGTCAGTACTGCCGCCTTCAATAACAGGTATTTCAATATTTCCTTCAATAATTTCAATTTTACCTGTATTTGGCATAGGCCATAAAAGTGGCCAATACGAAGTGGAAATTGCTAGTCTAATTTTGTGGCCCTTTAAAACCCGATAGGCGATCTGATCTAGATTAAAAGTGAATTCAATAGTTTTGCCTATTTTAAGTTCTTTTGGCTTCTCGTGACCATTTATATGGCCAAGATTTAAAACTCCGTAGGTTATTCTTGTAGATGCACCGTCGGGATGGATGTCGTTTAGTCGAACCGCTATTTGAGCCTTGCTTGTAAAAGACTTAAGTTTGAATGTTACCTTTGGAGCCCCCACTATATCCACCTGGTCTGTCAATGTCTTAGTTGTGAAAACGCCAGACTGTCCGTCGTCTATTCTTTGATCACCTGGAAGCTCTGGTCCAAGCCAAATTGCACAGTATTCTCCGCTATCTAGTCCACACGTTTGAGGTGAGGATATAATTGTTTTAGTGTAGTCTTTTTCTTCGCTCAATGTTGAATTCTCATTGAAGTGGAGTGTTTTGGTTAATGAATGGTTGGGCCACTGATCGAAAGTAACCCAATGGCCCTTTCTGTGCTCGTATGAGGATTTGGGCTTAACCCCCTGCATAAGATAAACCGTGTAAGCTGGGTCATTTTCAACTTTTGTATTTTCATTTTTAAGCCAACGATCCCACCATCTTAATGCTTCATGCAGAAAATCAATTTTCGGTCCTGGCACAGCAAAATGTGGATATTTATGTACCCACGGCCCAACTATTCCTTTAACGGGGCAAGACAGGTTTTCAACGAGGTGAGATACGGTATTTTTATATGCATCACCCCATCCACCAATTGCTAAAGTAGCTGCCTTGATTTTTGAGTAATCCTCACAAACGGACCCATGTTTCCAGTACTCATCTCTTCTTTGATGTTTTAGCCATTCGATAGGTAGGAATGGTTCAGACTCTAATCTTTCTTGCCACATTTCCCTCCAAGTTTCTCCCACCAATGCAGGGTCTGGTGGCCGTGAAGAGTAAGCCCACATAGTTGAACCCCAACCTAGATTTTCATTAAGTAAACAACCACCTTTATAATGAATATCATCTGCATAACGGTCAACAGTTGAGCATAAAGTGATAATAGCTTTAAGAGGCTTTGGTTGAAGAGTTGCCACTTGGAGGGCATTGAAGCCACCCCAGCTTATACCCATCATTCCCACCGTTCCTGAGCACCATGGCTGTTTGGCGAGCCAGTTGATGACTTCAACTGCATCACTTAATTCTTGGGCTGTATATTCATCTTCCATTATACCCTGGCTATCGCCATTCCCCCTAATATCCACCCGAATAGATGCATAACCTCTTTTGGCAAAATACGGGTGCGTTAACTCATCTCGAGCAACTGTTCCATCACGCTTCCGATACGGCAGATATTCTAGTATAGCCGGCACTGGAAATTTATAGGCATTTTCTGGCATCCAAGTACGCGCAGATAGTCTACACCCATCAGATAAAATAATCCCCAAATCGTCATCTACTTTTATTTTTCTAAGGTTTTCTTTCATTACTGATGCTCTAAATTCTCTAATGAAGTACATTTCTACAGTAACGAAAGTTTTACAAATACCTATATTTAAGTTGAGGATTTTTTGAAAATAATTGCTATCAATACTACCGCTATAATTTTAATGTTGGCGTTTTGGGTAATAACCTCTGCAAAAACACCAGAGTTTTTGTCTGTTGAGAATTATTCAGGTAGCTTAAAAAAGGGCGAATATGTTTTTAATGCATCTGGCTGTGCCAGTTGTCATTCTAACCCAGATGCAACACAGGCCGAAAAGTTAGTACTGACAGGTGGTCGCTCCTTTCCGTCTCCATTTGGTACATTCTACGCGCCAAACATCTCAATGGATAAAGTAAATGGTATAGGGGCTTGGTCTGAGGAAGATTTTGCAAATGCAGTGCTTCATGGAGTTTCGCCGGAAGGAACACATTACTACCCATCTTTTCCGTATACCGCATATGCTAACATGACGGATCAAGATATAGCAGATTTATGGGTTTATTTTAGATCTATTCCGGAAAGTTCTACACCATCAATTGATCATGATCTTCCAATTTACGTCCGTTGGAGGAGGCCCTTAGCATTTTGGAAATTATTAAACAAACGTCAACCAATCATAGATTTAGCGTCTTCAGACGCAACGATACAGAGGGGTGCATACTTAGTAGAAACGCTCGGTCATTGTGGCGAGTGCCACACATCAAGAAATTTTATTGGTGGTTTAAAATATGGATATTGGCTAGGTGGCGCAAAGAACCCTACCGGAAGAGGAATGATCCCAAGCCTTACGCCTGCAAAGTTCACCTGGAATACTGAAGAAATAGTCGAATATTTAGCAAGTGGGTTCACGCCAGATTTTGATGTAGCAGGCGGGCATATGGTAGATGTTATCGAAAATACCTCAAAGCTTACAGAACAAGATAGGCTGGCGATAGCTGAATATCTGAAAGCTATTCCTGGAGTACAAAAATAAATTTTATTTTACCTTTGAACTTGTCTGTTTAAAGCATTAGAGAGACCTTGTGGCTCCTTAGCTCAACTGGATAGAGCAGCCGACTTCTAATCGGCAGGTTGAGGGTTCGAGTCCTTCAGGGGCCGCCATTTATATATCACTTTTTATTGTTTGAGTTGCTAAACTTAAATCTTGTATGATGTTTATACTTTTCATGTGGGCTCAGATAAGGATTAGGGAAGCCAACCTGATTTGGTGAGTCTGGCCAAATTTGCGGTTCTAGCGCAATTCCGGCGAATTCCCTATATGGAAATTCCCCCCAACCTTCATCACTTCCGCTATTGAGCCCTTTGCCGGTATATATTTGAAGGCCCGGTTCGGTTGAGAGTAACTCTAGTGAAATATTTT
>JAQWIK010000042.1 GCA_029248915.1 Paracoccaceae bacterium
TATTAGAATAATCTAAAAAAGTTGGGAGTATGGGGACATTTGCACCTTTCGCTATATGATAAAATCCAGATTTCCAAAAATCTGTGCGTGCTCTCGTTCCCTCAACAGGCACAACTAGCAAAAGCTTATCATTTTTTTTAAACATCGAAATCATATTATTAACAATCTGATTTTTTTTGTTACGCTTTACAGAAATACCCCCCATTAAACGAAGAATGTAACCAAATGGTTGAATAAAAAGAGTGCTTTTACCCATCCAACTGATTTTTAATCCAAAAGATCCAGCAAATAATAGCATTAAAACAAAATCCCAGTTCGATGTATGCGGCGCTGCAATCAAAACACAATTCGAAACCGGTGGATTAGTCGTATCTATTTTCCACCCGGATAATTTAAGTAAATTTTCACACGACCACTTGGTTATAAGCACGCACTATCCTTCGATGGGAAGAGGAAAATGATCATTTTATCTCCTGATAAGTGAAGCAATTTACTTAGATATCGTAAATTTTATTGGCTACCTCGGGGGGGCTTTAAATCATATGACCGTAATAGGCAAACACTGTTTCTCTGAGTTTTACTGAAATATAGGCGAAACATTTATATTTCACTCAACAGTTGACATAATGACCCAATCAGTCCATTAGCTGAGCGATAAAGCAGATCATCGCGTGAGCAGCATTTAAGCTGTAGCTTTTGCTAACCTTTTAGTCAGTGATGAATTTTAATAATGTTTCCAAAATCACGCGTGGGAACAAGAGCCTACTATGTTTGGCTATATATTTGCCAAAATTTTTATGTATCGCTCGCGTAAAATTTAAAGCTGAAGCATATCGCTTTTGCATGAAAGGAACAAAATGAAATCGTTTGATGATTTAGGCGTGCCACAAAATTTAATAGACAAGCTTTCCATGCAGGGCATTGCTGAACCGACGCCAATTCAATACAAGGCTATTCCTTATGCTTTGAACGGTAGGGATGTGTTGGGTTTGGCCCAAACAGGCACAGGGAAAACAGCTGCATTTGCTCTTCCGCTGTTGGCTAGGATTTTGAAAATTGGGGGCAAACGGGAAGAAAAATCAGTTCAAAGTCTAATTTTAGCACCAACGCGAGAGTTGGCAAACCAAATTGAAAGTACAATCAAAGCATTTGTTGAAGGATCGCATCTGAGAGTTAGGCTTGTTGTTGGTGGAGTTTCAATAGGTGGGCAAATTAAAAGATTGTCAAAAGGTTCCGATGTATTGGTTGCTACCCCTGGGCGGCTTATTGATCTAATTGAACGTAATGCTGTCCAACTGACTGACACAAAATTTTTAGTACTAGATGAAGCCGATCAAATGTTGGATCTTGGCTTTATACACAGCCTCCGAAAAATCGCGGATCTACTACCAAATGACCGCCAAACCATGTTATTTTCTGCCACAATGCCAAAAAAAATGGGTGAGTTGGCGGCAAGTTATTTGCGCGATCCAATACGGGTTGAGGCGGCGCCCTCTGGTAAAGTGGCAGATAAAATTACCCAGTCCATTCATTTTGTATCTAAACAAGATAAAAATAAACTTCTGACTGATTTATTGGCTCGACATAGAAACGAACTCTCTATCGTGTTTTCACGAACAAAACATGGAGCTGAGAAATTATTGAAGACGGTTTTAAACTCTGGCTGCACGGCTGTATCTATTCATGGGAATAAATCGCAGGCGCAAAGGGAGCGGGCCCTTAGAGCATTTCGTGCTGGTGAAAGCAAAGTTTTGGTTGCAACTGACGTCGCCGCACGTGGTTTGGATATACCGTTAGTCAAACATGTCTATAACTTTGATTTACCTAATGTAGCTGAAAATTACATACATAGGATCGGCCGAACGGCTCGAGCAGGTTCTGATGGTTGTGCTATTGCTTTTTGTTCCTCAGAAGAAATTTCGGAGTTAAAGGCAATTCAAAAAGTTTTAGGTGTTTCAATCCCAGTAGCTTCAGGAAAACCTTGGGTGGATTTTGATGCAGAAATGGGTAACAGCAATAATTCTAAACGAAGATCAAAAAACAAGTGGAACAGGCAAAAGGCCCGTGGTGTAAATAAAACAAAGAATTCTTTTTCTACACCTAAAAAGCGGCACCGTGGCGGATCTCCAAAAACGAACCTAGCAGCGTAGATTGTATTACCTAAAGTAAAAATGTTTTGATGAAATTAGGTGCCGGGGCCTAAGGTCTTTCCGTTAAGAAAATTGTTGGTCTGAGCATTCGTTAAAGGCATACAAATTTTAACTTACTACATATAGATTTCAGCGAGTGAAGACCTTGTATGTTTGAATGGTGTTGGTGCGTTCGATACCTTCGATATTCAATAAATTATCATTTATATATCTACCAATATCCTCTCCAGATGGAACGCGAAGTTTGAGTAACAGATCGAAATCACCGCTAATAGAGTAGAGCTCTGAATGAATTTCGCGTAGTCCAATTTCATCTGCAACATTGTATGCCGTACCAGGTCTACATCGAATTTGTACGAAAAGTGTAGTTGCCATCTGGGATCCTTCCAGTTCATGCAAAGGTGGTCTGTGGTTTACACAATAAATAGCTGATTTATTGAAATAGAACAAACATTAAAACGCTCTCAGTCTTTTCAAAAGTTCTGTCTGCCATAGCTCTATAGTCCAGCTCGAAATTTCTTGAATTATGGAAAATTTATACACTACCTCTACTGAAATAATGATGCTGAAATTTAAAAGAACTCTACGGCATTCGCGGGATTAATAGGTTTTTAATGCCTATTTGAAATCAATGAAGAAAATCAATTCACCCTAAACTTTTGGTTTGCTGGTCATCCGATAGTTTATTTTGTTTTCATCCCGCTCAAAGGGTTTTTATTTTGAGTTATTTCAAAAGCCCCACCATCGACTTTAGCAGAAAACGCACCTTTTATCTGTCCAATATATTTTGAAAATCGTCTAATAGAAAACAGATTAACAGGATTAATTAGTCCAAAAAAAGCTGGCCAAAATGTTTTTTTAAAGGCTTTCTTTGGATAAAACTTATCCAGAACATAATATCTAGATCTTGCCATTTGATAGCCCTTCCAATGAGATACTTTAGCAGAACGGCCTGAACTGCTTCCCCCAACATGAACAGCGGTAGCTTTAGGAACATGCCAAAGAGAATATCCGAGCTTTGATATTCTACTGCAGAGTTCATGGTCTTCATGATAAAGGAAAATATGAGGGTCAAAGCCTCCTATATCTTCGAATACTTTGCGCCTTACAAACAATGCCCCTCCAGTTAAAATTGGCATTTCCCCAAATTCACTAATTTTTGGTCTTTGCAAATCTTTGCAAGGAATTATTGATGACATTTTTAATTTAGATTTATTATCTATGCTTTTAATTAAGGGGTTTGCGGCGCCCATTTGGGGGTTTTTATCTGCAAATTTTTCTAATTCGGATATAGTTTCATGGTCTATCATTGCGTCAGGATTCAAAAAGAATAAAAATTCAGTTTTGCTTTCAGACGCGCCAAGATTACAGGCTCGACCAAACCCTTGATTCGAGGCGTTCTTTATTAGCTCACAATTATTAAAGTTACTTACTGTCTCGGAAATGTTGTCGATGCTACAATTGTCTACAATTTTTATCGCTATATTATCTGGAACAGACTGCAGCATTTTTTTTATAATTTGGGCGCTGTTAAATGACACGCTAATCACAGTAGTTCTAGGTTTCATTATTTATCCAAAATTAATTTAACTGTTTTGCTATCCTTGAAGTAATAATCTTAAAAACAACAGCCATTATTAAAAAGATGATTAATTAATTAAGAATTTTAGAGGAAATAGGATTATTGTAGATAAGGTGACAAAAATTATCTCTGGCCAAATTAGCAATAGTAATAAGGTGGCGATTACTCCAAAAGCCAAAAATTCTGATACCTTTATCTCCAAAGTTAACTTTCTCAAATTCAAAACAGTTAAATTACCCTACTCACGACGATACTTAGTGTTTACTTTTTACACAATAATATTTTTCATTAAAAGTATAAGGTTATCTCAAGTAAAGGAGTTTATTGAATTAAGGGGTGAACTAAACTGCTTAGTTGAGCTATTTGGAAATAGTAGCCTAAAAAGCCATATCTTTTGTGTAGTTTAGGATTTTAGGAAAATTGAGTATTTTGTTATATTTTTTCAAATCAAATTCAGTATGAAAATCCAGCTATATTGTAATTTTCGATAACAGTTTTATTCTAGCACTATGATTTATCGACTCGGCGCAATCGCAATAATTATCATCCTTTTATTTTTATTTTTTGCTGAAAAAAGTGGGCAGCGCTACCCGATTGCTTATGTATTGATTTCGGCGATTGTTGGGTTCATGTTGCTCGTTGGCTTCTTAGCAGAATAAAGGCATAAGAAATGGGTAACAAAAGACTAACATGTGAAAATTTTGTGATAATCCTGAACTATAATAAGTGGTTGGATTAAAAATGCCACAGTGCCGTAATTGTGAAAGAATATTAATACAAGATGCAACTTTTTGTCCTAGTTGCTCGCTTGAAAACCCTTTAGAGGTTCATCACACAAACAAAAAAAAATCAGTAAGCAGTTTTTCATTTTTTAGGACAGCATTGTTTTGGTTGTGGGCAGTACCACTATGGATATTGCTTTGGTTTGTTTTTGGTATGTTTATCAGTTCTGGAATATTGTGTGTTTTGGTTGCTCTCAGGACAGTTTTAGAATTTGTCAACTTCCAACAAACATATGATGATTAACAGCTGAATTCTAGAAAAGCCAAAAATTTTAGGAGTACTTGGTTATGGATTTTGAATTAAAAGGCAAAAAAGCCATTGTGAGCGCTGGTGGTTCAGGTATTGGATTCAGTATTGTTGAAGAATTTATAAAGCAAGGAGTCACAATCTCCACATGTGATATTGATGAAAATCGAGTTCAAAAATTGCGTGATAAATATCCTCAGATATATGCAGAGGTTGTCGATGTTGGAGATGAACAGGCTGTCAAAGAATTTTGCATAAAAAG
>JAQWIK010000043.1 GCA_029248915.1 Paracoccaceae bacterium
CTTTTTACATGGAGAAGTCCACGTGTTTCCATAACCGACCGTTTCACCACTTTCAATATTTCGAATTTGGATCACCGGTATGTCGATTTTCAAAACAGGAAGGCAATCCTGCATTGGTGAACAGCCATAAATCCCTATTCCTGGTCTCGTTAAGTCAAAATGATATTCTGGTCCCAACAATATTCCGCCAGTAGCAGACAAAGATTTATTTATATTCATTTTGTTTGTCAGAGCAAGAAAGGTATGGAGTTGTTTTGCGTTCATTTTATGGTTTGGTTCATCTGCGCAAGCTAAGTGAGACATAATAAGTACTGGATTTAAAGATAGAGTGAGCTCTTTAACAGTCTCCCATTCCATGGGTTCCATACCTAATCTATTCATACCAGTATCCAGTTGAACACCGAATTTTTTTTCTCTTAAAAGTTTGGAATGTCTGGATAGTTGTTCGATGGAATTTATAAGGGGTATTAAATTGTAGTTTTTAATTAACTCAGTATCACCAACCATGTGGCCAGAAAAAAAATAAATATCTGGTTTTTTACCGAGGATAGAGCGCAATTCTGCTCCTTCTTCGACTGTTGCTACAAAAAATATTCTTGCACCTTCAGCATAAAGGGCCTTGGTTACTTGCGCTAAACCTAATCCATAAGCATTTGCCTTAACAACTGCAGCAGCATCATTGCTCGAGATACTTCGCAATTTTTGCCAATTTTGTCTTATAGCATTTAAATCTATTGTTGCTGTTGCTGTTGCCATCTATCATCAAAATTTGAGCATAACTTTCGAAAGAATAATAGAATAAATAATTAGTGAAAACCAAAAAATTTAAAAATATTCCGCCGAAAATGTTTAACCGACAATTATAATGGCTAGTTATCACTGTTCAGCTGCTGTTGCCAGGGTTTTGCTAAATTTCCGAAGCGTGTGAATTTTCCTTCGAAACTGAGTTCTACTGTTCCTATTGGACCATGCCGTTGTTTGCCTAAAATTAATTCCGCTCGACCATGTAAGCGGTCCATTTCTTCCTGCCAGACTGCCATCTTCTCCAAGTCATGATCACTCGGTTTTTCACGCTCTTTGTAATATTCTTCTCGATAAACAAATAAAACAACGTCAGCGTCTTGTTCAATTGATCCTGACTCCCGTAAGTCCGCAAGTTGTGGTCTTTTGTCATCTCTGTTTTCTACCTGCCTTGATAATTGGGAAAGGGCAATTACTGGAATGTTTAATTCTTTCGCAATAGCCTTAAGACCTTGAGTAATTTCTGATATTTCATTTACTCTACTATCTTTACTGGAAGCGGCACGAACTAATTGCAGGTAATCAATAATCAAAGCATCGAGGCCATGAGTTCGTTTTAAGCGTCGAGCTCTTGACGCAAGCTGAGCAATAGTTAACGCAGGTGTATCATCTATATATAAAGGTGAGCTTTCTATAGATTTGGCAGCTTCGACAAATCTCCGGAATTCGTTTTCCGTCATATCGCCACGTCTTATTTGCTCCGATGGTATTTCAGCGGTCTCAGATAATATTCGAGCGGCTAACTGTTCCGCACTCATCTCCAACGAATAAAATCCAACTATCCCGCCATCTAAAGTTTGTGATGATCCATCTGGATTATCTCGCTTTTGAAAAGATTTAGCGATGTTGTAGGCTATGTTGGTAGCCAATGAAGTTTTACCCATTGAGGGCCGACCAGCCAAAATAATTAAATCGGATGAGTGAAGGCCACCCATTTTTTTATCTAAATCGATAAAACCGGTTGATATACCGGCCAGGTTCCCGTCTCGATGGTGTGCTGCGTTAGCCACTTGGACCGCTTCACCCAGGGCCTTTAGAAAGGATTTAAAACCAGTTTCCGACTTTCCACTGTCTCCGATTTTATAGAGATTTTGCTCGGCTAAAATTATTTGTTCTTCTGGTTGCTCGTCTACTTTAATTGACTGGGCTCTAGAACCTATTTCCTGGCCTAAAACTATAAGTTCCCTTCTAATGGCTAAGTCATAAACTAATTTTGAATAGTCTTTAATTGCAGAACTGGCCACCGATCCGGCCATCAGTTGGGCTAAGTAGGCGCTTCCACCTAGTTCTTTGAGGCCCTCGTCTTCTGTTAAAAAGGCATTTACAGTTACAGCAGAGGCCAATTTCCCGTCTTTTATCCTGTTCGAAACTACATCAAAGATTCGAGAATGAACTGGATCGTAAAAATGTTCAGGATCTATTTTATCCTCTAATGAGTAAAATAGATCATTGTTGTTAAGTAATCCCCCAAGAAGCTGCTGCTCAGCTTCTATAGAATGAGGCATAATGTCTGCAGGGTTCTTATTAGAGCTGATCTCTGCGAATTTATTCATTTGCACCTCTTGGATTCTACTCTTTCCTGATAACTTTAACTAAGGCTAGAGGCAAAATGTATATCTATGTGGATAACATGTTAATCACAATATATATAACCTAAATTATCATTGATACTAAGCCTGGTAGGTAAAAAGGAATTTTGCAACAAAATAATTATTAAAATAGTTATTATTTTGATCTATTTTCCTGCCATTTCCTGGGTTGTTCCAAAAACTCCTTAACTTCAGATAACGTTTCAGTATCAAAACCATCATTTTTTTTAGCCTCTTCAAAAACATCCCACCAGGTACACAACTTATGTAAAGTGATATTGTTCTCCCCTAAAATGTGCTCTGTTTCCTGAAAAATACCATAATTAAAAATTACTGCCGTATGAGAGCATTTTGCTCCAGACTCTCGTATTGCTTCGACAAAAGACAGTTTGGAACCACCATCTGTTGTTAAGTCCTCAACCAATAAAACATTTTGATTTTCGAACATGTTGCCCTCAATCCGAGCATTACGACCATAGCCCTTTGGTTTTTTTCTAATATAACTCATAGGTAACCCCATTCGTTCTGCCACTAAAGCTGCAAATGGTATTCCGGCGGTTTCCCCGCCTGCTATATTATCAAAAACTTCAAAACCAACATTACGCATCACTGTTACAGCTAAAAAGTCCATAATTGTCGAGCGCACTCTTGGATAGGAAATCAATTTTCTACAGTCGATATAAGTTGGGCTGGGCAATCCTGATGCCAGTGTAAATGGATTTTTTGAATTAAAGTGAACAGCCTGTACCTCAAGCAGCATTCGTGCGGTCAATCTTGAGATCTCTGAATTGGCAGGGTAATTTGATGAGATCATATTTAGCTCCTTAGAGTTAGAGGCAGTTATTTTTATAAATTTATTTAAACTAGATTTGTACTTGCCATTTGGTTTCAAAATTAGGTTTAAAAACTGTTATTTCTCCAAGTGGAGTAGATATTTTTTCGGGAAACGAGGTAGGTTTATTTTTTTTAACGATCTTTATTTTATCAGTATTAATATTTTTTCCATAAAATTTAGCCCCATTAATCGAAGTGAATAATTCTAATTTATTCAAGGCTTTTTGCTCCTCAAAAATGTGTGCTAAAATTTCTAGTGTATTTGTGGCAGTAAAACAGCCGGCGCAGCCGCAAGAACTTTCTTTGTCGTGGTCTAAATGTGGCGCGCTATCTGTTCCCAGAAAAAATTTTGAGGATCCTGAAACGACGGCCTCTAACAGTGCCAATCGATGAACTTCTCGTTTTACCACTGGCAAACAATAAAAATGAGGCCTTATCCCGCCAGACAATAAATCGTTTCTATTTATTGAAAGGTGGTGCGTAGTGACAGTTGCTGCTAAATTTTCGTTTCCTGACGAAACATAATCTACTGCTTCTTTAGTCGTGATGTGTTCCATTACAATTTTGAGGGTTGGGTGGTCAGTACGAATTTTTTCCAAAACAGTATTGATAAATACCCTTTCTCGATCAAAAATATCAATACTGCTGTCGGTTACCTCCCCATGTATACAAAGTGGGCATCCGATTTCTGCCATTACTTCTAAAACGGGCTTAATTTTTTCAAAGTTTCGAACACCCGACTGAGAGTTCGTTGTTGCTCCAGCGGGATATAATTTTATTGCTGATATTTGGCCAGTTACAAAGCCTTCTTTTACTTCTCTAGGGTTTGTTTCTTCCGTGAGGTAGAGGGTCATCAGAGGATTAAAAGACAAATTTGTTTTAAGAACTTTCATTATTCGCTGTTTATAATTTCTAGCATCAATAAGGTTGGTTATGGGTGGCACTAAATTAGGCATTATTATAGCCCTCGCAAACGATTTGGCTGTTTCATTGACTGTAAATGGTAGAAAGTCTTCATCTCTTAAATGTAGATGCCAATCGTCGGGACGCACTATCGTGAGTTCATTAACCATAGAATGGCGTTACACAATATTTTCAAAGCTTTCTAGTTAAAGATTCTTTTATATATTGTATTTTAGCTATTTGCTAATTTATTTACCTTAATTTACAATCATAAAAAGTTCTTAATAGTTAATTTCAAGTAAGTAATTTATGCGGTCAAAATTTGATAATTTACTCCAAGTGGCAATTCAATGGCATGAAAAAGGTATTGGAGCTGTAATAGCTACGGTTGTTGAAACTTGGGGTTCGGCTCCGCGTCGTGTTGGTTCTCAGTTGATTGTATCAGGTGATGGAAAAATGGAGGGTTCAGTTTCAGGTGGTTGTGTCGAGGGGGCAGTAGTTCTGGAGGCTTTAGAATCTCTCAAAGATAATGAGACAAAAGTGTTAGAATATGGCGTGAGTGATGGTGATGCATTTGCTGTAGGTTTGGCTTGCGGTGGTAAAATAAGAGTACTTGTAGAACCCGTTGGAAAACAAATGCCACAAAAGCTTTTACAAGAATTAGTAGACGTAATATCTAAAGATCAATCTGTGATTTATGAAATCAATATAAAAACTTTGCAACGCAGGTTGGTTTACAATGAGTATGAGGACAGGGTTCGCAAAGACAGATCAGGGTTTGCGGAAGACCAAATAACGTTTTTAAACGTTTATTCGCCGAAAATAAAAATGGATATAGTAGGTGCAGTTCATATTGCTCAAGCCCTTGTACCAGTTGCAAAAATAGCTGGGTTTTCCCCTCGAATAATAGACCCACGAGAAAGTTTTGCAAATTATGAACGTTTTGGTAACATTGAAATATCTAATGATTTTCCTGATATAGCTTTAACTAAAACTAGGCCGAATTACAGAACAGCCGTTGTTCTTTTGACACATGATCCGAAATTAGATGACCCCGCATTACATATAGCTTTAAAAAGCGAAGCATTTTATATTGGAGCTTTGGGTTCAAAGAAAACTCATCAGCAACGCAAAGAAAGGCTTAAAAATTCTGGCTTTACGGAAAAACAAATTGATCGTGTTCATGGTCCAATAGGATTAGACATAGGGGCATCATCGCCTGAAGAAATAGCAATTTCAATTCTTTCAGAAGTTATTGCAATGCTTCGGGGCGTTAAATAATTTTAAACTGTAATGATGTAATTTAAGTAAACGGTTATTTATCTGAGAAATTAATTTAATGCTGGAAAAATTACTGGGTTATAAGTTCAGCAACATAGTGTAAAAAAAGGCGTAAAAACGCCTTAAATCTTAAATTAATTGTGAGACTGATTTCATTTGGTTGGCATAGGGCCTATCATCATGGTCATCTGTCGCCCTTCTAGTTTGGGTATATTTTCAACCTTCCCATGTTCCTTGACATCTTCAGCTACTCGTTCGAGTAACTCTCTGCCAAGCTCTTGGTGAGCCATTTCACGTCCTCTAAATCGCATAGTGATTTTAACCTTGTCCCCATTTTCGAGAAACTTGTAAACGCTTCTCATCTTTACATCATAATCATGAATATCGGTACCAGGTCTGAACTTTATTTCTTTAACTTCAATAATTTTTTGTTTTTTACGAGCTTCAGATTCACGTTTTTGCTGTTCGTATTTATACTTTCCAAAATCCATTATTTTACATACTGGTGGACTGGCGTTGGGCGAAATTTCAACTAAATCTAGGCCTACGTCTTCTGCCATTAAGAGCGCTTTTTCAGGGGAAACCACCCCCTCATTTTCTCCTTCAGCACCTATTAATCGGATTTCTGGGCTATGGATACCATCATTTACTCTGGGTCCAGTTTCGCGCGAGGGGGGCGCGTTGTGCGGTTTACGGGCTATTGCTTTGTTCCTTTATTATTTAACAAGTTATGTGGGCCAAAGTAGTCATGCTGTTTTGCTCTTTCAAGACACAATTTTTGTTTATTATGATAATTGTTAATTATTTTGCCAAATAGGAAGAGTTTATTCTCAGAAATCATCCCACGAATGCTTTTTCTACAACATAATGGGCTGGATCCGAGTTGGCTCCTTCTTTGAGCCCAAATCCTTCAAGTATTCTTTTTAAATCTGTGTTTAACCCAAGAGAACCACAAACCATCGCTCTGTCCGTCTCTTTGGAGATACTTTCTATGCCTAAGTCTTTAAGTAATTTACCATTTTTGAGCAAATCTGTAATACGCCCCATTTGATTGCTTTGGTCTCTAGTGGTGGTAGGGTAGTAAATCAACTTTTTCAGCGCGTCATCACCAACTAACTCAGACATAAGGCTATTGTTTTTGATTGCCTGAATTAAATTTTCTCCGTAAGCCAATTCGTTTTTATTGCGACAGGTATGAGTTAAAATTATTTGTTCATAGTCCTCATAGGTTTGAGGTTCTCTTAAAAGAGATGCAAATGGCGCAATACCTGTCCCCGTTGCAAAGAACCAAATTCTTTTGCCAGGCAGCAGAGCATCATGCACCAAGGTTCCGACAGGTTTCGGCCTTAGAATGATTTGATCACCTTTTTTAATATATTGGAGCTTGGATGTCAGTGGACCGTCTTGAACCTTTATAGAGTAGAACTCGAGTTCATCATCCCACGCAGGAGAAGCTATTGAGTAGGCTCGAAGTAAAGGCTTTCCATCTTCTTTGAGCAATCCAATCATAACAAATTCACCAGATCTAAACCGAAGTGTTTTGGGACGTGTAACTCTGAAAGAGAATAATCGATCCGTATAATGTTGGACTTCAAGTACAGTTTGTGCGTCTGGAAGTGTTGGCGTAATCTTTGGAGCGTTCAATTCATATAGCCTGTTAGGTTTTTCGTTTTTCAATATCTCTTGGTGATAGCAGGTTTCTTAAATTAAGTGCAGCTAAAAATTATTTTGGGGAGCACTGACTAAAAACTACTAATAATATTCTATTATAAGATAATGTTCCCTAAGCGATTTTTTTCAAAATGTTCAAGAATAAAATTATTTAATCATTCATTAATACGGAAGGTTCAGGTCTGCAACTTTCCAGCTTTTTTAACATTGGAAAAATTAAAGAAATTACCAAGCTACCTCTGTAAGTTTACTATTAAATTTTCTAATCCATGAAAATGGTAAACATCAGCGTAGCGAGGTTTTTCTGCTAACTCCATTTTTGGATAGTTCAAAAATAGCATTGGCAAAGCTATCTGCATTTCAAGACGGGCAAGAGCTGCGCCTACACAGAAATGAATACCACCACCAAATGATGTATTTTTTTTGATAATTCTATTTGGATCAAAGTATTCAGGATTGCTCCATAGTGTTTTGTCTCTCCCGGTTGCACCCAAAACTAGCGCAACTTCTTCGCCCTTTTTTAAGGCATATGAACCAATATTAATTGGTTCATATGCATAACGAGTAAACATATGCAATGGAGGGTCAAATCGTAAAATTTCCTCGATAAGCTGACTAATCCTACTTTCGTTCTGCCAATCGATTTTCATTTTTTTGTTCTCCAGTAAAATTTTAATACCATTTCCTAACGAGTGGACTGTAGCCTCATGCCCTGCATTTAGTAAAAGTATACAGGTGGTAATTAGTTCGTCTGTTGTTAATTTTTCGCCGTTTTCTTCCGCTGAAATCAAATGAGTAATTAAGTCATCTTCAGGTTTGCTTCGGCGTTCATCAACATAACTCCGCATAAAATCCGAAAATTCCTTAGACGCTGTAATGGCCCGTTCCTCGTGTTTCTCTGTTCGCCGCGCTTGATACATCATGACCATGTCATTAGACCATCTCAGTAATTGATCGCTCATTTCTTCTGGTACACCCAAAAGCCTAGCAATAATGATCACGGGGATTTTATTAGCATATTCGTTTAGTATATTTACTTGCTTACTGGAAAAATTATGCATCAGTTGGGTACATAAAATTTTAATTTCTTCAGCCATTGAATTGATTTTTCGACTAGTAAATGCCCGTAAAACCAGGCCACGCAGACGAGTGTGTTTAGGTGGCTCTAGCTGAAGCATTGAATGGTCTTCCAGCTGGTAAAAGGGGGCTAACTCCTTGCGATAGTCCTGTTTTTTATCTTCTGGACATTCGCGACCAAATCTCTTGTCTTTCAGAATGCTGGAAACATCATCATACTTAAACAAAGAAACCATATTATAGTCTTCCCAAAAGACCTTACCACCTTTGGCTAAACAAGTTTCATAGAAAGGGTAGGGATTTTGGACAAAATCATCATTTGTGGGAGATTGCGATACTTTTGGTAACATTTGACCTCTAAATAGTAAAAGAAATCCTTTAAAATACTTTACACGGAATTTGATGCAGCAGTGATTATTTCTATAAAATCGCTGCTTTTCAGGCTGGCGCCACCAACTAAAGCACCATTTACATTTGCTATAGAAAATATTTCTTTTGCGTTAGAACCTTTAACCGATCCACCGTATAAAATTTTTACATTATGAGCTTCAGCTCCGTATGTGCTCACCAAGAACCCTCTTATGAATGAATGGGCAGCGCGAATTTGATCTGTCTCTGGAACTAATCCTGTTCCTATGGCCCATACAGGCTCATATGCAATAACAGTATTTTGGGGAGTAACTTTTGTAGGAAGTGAGCTTAGCATTTGTTCTTGTAATACTGACAGCGTTTTCTCTTCCTTTCTTTCTTCCAACGTTTCCCCAATACAAACGATAGCAGTTGCTCCTGACCTATGAACGGCCTCTGATTTTAGCTTTACTACGTTATTAGTTTCATTGTTATTTTGACGACGCTCTGAATGCCCCACAAGAATAAATTGTGCACCTACTTCGACAAGCATTTCTGCTGAAACTTCACCTGTGTGAGCCCCATTAATATTTACGTGACAACTTTGTGCTCCGATTTTAATATTCTCAGTTTGTTCGTTGGCCGAAAATAACAGTGGAAAGGGGGGGCAAATTGCAACTTCGCAATCTATTTCATTACAATGCTGATCGATCTTCTTTATTTCGGAAATCATATTTATGTCGCCAAACATTTTCCAATTACCAGCAACTAATTTAGACATTAAAGCCTCTTTTCGTATTTTGAAATAAATATTTAAATAAAAATTATTATTATAATTCAATAATTAAAGGTTAAAAATTAATCTACATATTCTCGAATTTTATTGACTCTCCGCAGCCACAAGCTTCGGTAACGTTTGGGTTGTTAAATTTAAAGCCTGATTCAAGTAATGAGGTTTCATAATCAATTTCTGTCCCGAAGAGAAACATTTGAGCCATCGGTGCAATAAGTACTCGTGCTCCATCTTGTTCTATAACTTCATCATTTTGATCTGGTTCGGTAACATATTCCATCGTATATTCCATACCAGCGCATCCACCTTTTTTAACACCAATTTTTAAACCAAAGTATTTATCAGTCTCCATTAGTTTGTTTATTTGTGAAACAGCTTTATCAGTCAGCTTGACTGCGTTTTGTCCTGGGATAGCAAACATTCTATTTACCTACCTACATAAACCCTAATTCTAGACGAGCCTCGTCACTCATCCTATCCATTCCCCAAGGTGGTTCCCACGTTATATCTACAGAGACTTGTCTTATTCCACCTGTCCCATTGATGGCATCTTCTACCCAGCCTGGCATCTCACCGGCCACTGGGCAACCTGGAGCTGTAAGAGACATGATAATGCTAACGTCATTATCTTCAGTTATTTCTATTGTGTAAATAAGTCCCAGATCATAAATGTTTACAGGTATTTCTGGGTCAAATACGGTTCTGCAAGCGTCTACAATTGTGTCATATAATGGGTGATCCGTCGAAGACGGAGTAATCAACGGGGAGCCTTCCATGGGTGGGGTTACTTCATTCATCGACGAACTCTCTATTATCTTGAGTGTTTATATAAGGTATCTGAAGCTCTGCGTCCAGAGCAACCATTAAGTTATGATGCTATCTGGTAATGACAAAGAGGATACTTGCTCTGAAACAGGTGCTGTGTTCAGTGGATGCAATTCAAGAGGGGATTTTTTAACTTTGGTAAGTGGTTGCCAACTGTTGTTTTGAAAAATTTCAACACCTTTAAAATTTATTTTATAATCCATTTTGGAGCTACCAGGAACCCAATAGCCCAAGTAAAGATATGGGACTTCTAGCTCTAGTGCTAATGCTATATGATCCAAAATCATAAAAGTTCCCAAAGATTGTTTGGATTTGTCTGGATCAAAGAAAGAATAGACCATACTCAGACCGTCAACGAGAAAGTCTGTTAGACATACACTCTCAAGTAAATTTTTATTATAGTATTCTATAACGCGCGTTTCTATTGATGATTCTTCAATCATTGCCGCAAATTCAAAAACGTCCATATCCGCCATTCCACCTTTGGCATGGCGTTTTTGTAGGTACTTTTGAAATAGATCGTATTGTTCCTCTGTTGCCCAAGGACTATTACTTTTTCGGATTAAATTATTATTTCGTCGAATTATTTTTTTTTGACTTTTAGAAGTCATAAATTTTTTTACATCAATTCGCGCAGATAAACATGCCGAGCATTCGTTGCATGAAGGTCTATAAAGAATATTTTGCGAACGCCGGAAGCCCTGCTGTGATAGTGAATCATTTAGTAACTGTGCGTTGTCGCCTTGTATTGATGTAAATAGTTTCCGCTCAATTCTATCAGGTAAGTAGGGACATACCTGAGGTGCAGTTACATAAAATTGTGGTGCTAATGGTAAAGTGTGACGCATATTGACATTCTAGCTATTTTTTTTTGAGGGGCAACAAAGTTTAGACTGCAACGAATAATTTACTTTTTTAAAAATATAAAATTTCGCAATATCTTATTTAAGTTTTTAGAGTTTTTGACAATATGATCTTTGACGGATCAATTTAAATTCTTCATAATAAAGATATAGTAAGGTGAAAGATCAATTTAATGACATTTGAGTTGAAGCCTAAACGATTTCCCAGGATTTTTGATCAACGAATTGCAAAAGAGTTTCATGACGAATTTCCGGAAAGCTCAGAACAATTGAATTTTTTTTTTGCTGCTATAGCTTCTTGTAGTCCACACTTATATTCTCAAATTTTGAAAGAAAAAGGTTGGCTGCTGAATACTATTAGTGACAAAAAATTCGATATTTTATCACTTTTAGAGCCATTGAAATCGGAAACTTACGAATCTCTGCATTTAAAGTTAAGGATAGCTAAACGAAGAGCGGCTCTTTGGATTGCACTAAATGATTTAGCTGATATCTGGTCACTTGAAGAAGTTACAAAAAACCTGTCAAAATTTGCTGAAAAAGCTATCAGTTTATCTTGGCGTGCGAGTTTTTTAAAAGAATTGAAAAAAGGCAAATTTCCCAAACATTATGACTCAAATCCAGATAGAGTAGGCTTTTTTATATTGGCTATGGGTAAGTTGGGGGCTTATGAGCTCAATTATTCATCAGATGTTGACCTAATTTGCTTTTTTGATGAAGAAGCTTTTCGTCCTGGAGAATTTCAGGATGTGAGGCGAGTTTTTATAAATGCAACAAAAAATTTGTATCGAATTTTGAGTGAAAATGGAGCAGAAGGCTATGTTTTTAGAACAGATTTACGCTTGCGGCCTGATCCATCAGTAACCCCGGTCTGTATGGGAGTTGATGCTGCGGAAAGATACTATGCGAGCCTTGGCAGAACTTGGGAAAGGGCAGCTTTTATAAAAGCTAGAGTTTGTGCGGGTGATCATTCGGCTGGGATTAAATTTCTAAAAAATATGGAGCCATTTGTTTGGCGCAAATACCTTGATTACGCTGCAATTTCTGATGCGCATGACATTCGATTGCGGATCCGAGATCATTACAAAACCAAAAACGGTGAAATAACCTTACCAAAGCATAATATGAAGCTTGGGCGAGGAGGCATTAGAGATATAGAATTCTTTACACAAACCCATCAAATTATTTTTGGAGGAAAAGATAAAACTATTCGATCGAGAGCAACAATTATGTCTCTTCGGGCAATCGCTGACAAAAAATGGATACCAGAAGTTTTAGTAAACGATTTAATTGAAAATTATCGGTTTTACCGGATAATTGAGCACCGTTTGCAAATGATAAATGATGCACAAACCCATGAACTCCCCAACTCTGATCAAGGATTCGTTCGACTTGCCTGTTTAATGGGAACAGAAAAAGATGATTTGCAGAAAGAGTTAGTTGAAAGATTAACTGAGACTAATAGTGCAATTGAAAGTTTTTTTGAGCCTAAAAATACCGATAAGAATATTCAAAGTGCACGCTTTTCAAAAGAATTTAAGGATCAGTTAATAACGTGGGAAAGCTTTCCAGCCTTGCGAACAACGAGAGCTATTTCGATATTTGAACGAATAAAGCCTGTGATGTTAGAAAAGATAAATTCAACTTCAAGACCACAAGAAACTTTAAAGGCATTTGGTTCTTTTATTTCTAAGCTACCAGTGGGTATCCAAATTTTCTCGCTATTTGAAAACAATAAGCAGATTTTAGATTTGCTTATTGATATTTTGGGTACTTCCGGGGCTCTTTCAGAATATTTAGTTAAAAATACTGATGTTCTTGATTCTGTGATTGCACCGGAATTTTGGGAAATTTGGCCGAGTAGAGAAAACCTTTCAAGTGAATTAGAGGCAAAGCTTGAAAGTGAAATGGATTATGAAGCCAAATTGGATTCAACGCGCAGATGGTGCAAAGAATGGCAATTTAGGATCGGTGTGCATTATTTGCGGTCTCAGATGAGCGCAATTAGAGCAGGGGCTCAATACGCGGAATTAGCTGAAATTACTTTAAGTATTATTTGGACAGAAGTTTTATTTGAATTTGCTAAAAAATTTGGTCCCGAGCCAGGAAATGGAGCTGCTGTGATAAGTATGGGTAGTTTGGGCTCTGGTTTATTACATGCAAATTCAGACCTTGATTTGATAATAATTTACGATGCTGATGGTAATGATCAGTCTGAAGGTAAAAGGTCACTGCCCGCTCGCCAATACTATTCTCGACTAACAAAAGCTTTTATTACGGCAATATCGGCGCCAATGTCTGAAGGGCGGCTATATGAAATTGACATGCGACTTAGGCCTTCAGGTTTTCAAGGCCCAGTAGCAACTTCGTGGAATTCTTACAAGAATTATCAAAGAAATGAAGCTTGGGTTTGGGAGCATCTGGCATTGACAAGAGCTCGTGCGGTGGCAGGAAAAGTTTTTTTATTGAACGAATTCGAAAATTTCAGAATTTCTTTATTAAAATCTTATAACCAAAAAAATATTTTTGATGAACTAGTCAATATGAGAAGAAGAATTTTTCAAACAAAATCATCAAACCCTTTGGATGCTAAGATTGGGTCAGGACGGTTGCAAGACATAGATCTACTTTCTCAGGCGGGATGTTTGGCCAATCGATCTGTTTCTCGCTCAATGGCTGTTGGCCTAGAGGCT